>JAPLKR010000139.1 GCA_026387965.1 Fusobacteriota bacterium
AATAAAATTAACATAATGATAGTCCTTCCAAAAAATTCAACAACTCTCAGGTTCTCTCAAAATGGAACATTTTTAGTACCTAAAACACATATAATAACAGTTTTGTTACAACCCTATTTTTGCTTAATGCTAAAACAGCAGTTATGACTTCGAAAAAAGTTCGAAGTCATAACTGCTGTTTTTTTATTGTATTATTGATATTCATAATCTAACACGATAATTTCTTTGAAAATTAGAGAAGAGTAACCCTTAAGGCTACTCTTCTCTGATTATTTAGAGTTAATATTGAGCTTCTGCAAGCCTTTTGTATCCGTTATATCTCCATTTAGCATCTTCTACTGCTTTCACATCAAGAAGTGCTGCTGTTTCTGGAAATGATTTTTTAAGTGATGCATAACGTACTTCACTGTTGGTGAATGGTATGAATAGATCCCAGTTAGGTTCTTTAGAATCTAATTGGAACGGATTCTTCCCTTGGGCTTCTAATCTTGGGTCAAATCTGTAAAGTGCCCAATATCCTGCTTCAACTGCTTTTTTCTCTTGCAATTGAGATACTGCCATTCCACCTTTAATTCCATGGTTGATACATGGAGAATAAGCGATAACCAGTGATGGGCCTGGATAGCTCTCAGCTTCTTTTACGGCTTTTAAGTATTGAGCTTGATTTGCACCCATAGCAACTTGTGCTACATATACATATCCATAAGACATCATCATTTTTCCAAGATCTTTTTTACGAGAGGGTTTGCCAGATGCATAGAACTTCGCTACTGCACCCGTAGGTGTTGATTTTGAAGCTTGTCCACCTGTATTAGAGTAAATTTCAGTATCCATAACAAGAATATTTAAATCTTCTCCTGAAGCAAGAGAGTGATCTACTCCACCAAATCCGATGTCATAAGACCATCCATCTCCACCGATAGACCAAATAGATTTTTTAATAAATTGATCTTTGAATTTTAAGATGTATTTAGCTTCTGCTGCCGTCTCTTTTTCAAGTGCGATCACAAGTTTCGGCGCTAGTGCTTTAGTCGATTCTGCATCATACATTTTTTCTGACCATTCAGAAAATAATGCTGCTGTTTCAGAAGACACTTTGTCCTTACACTCTGCCATTTTATTTTTAATTGTATTACGTGTTTTATCAATTGCAACTACCATTCCAAGTCCAAACTCTGCGTTGTCCTCAAATAGTGAGTTAGCCCATGCTGGTCCGTTTCCATCTGCATTTTTACAAAGAGGTGTTGCAGGGTATGATCCACAATAAATTGAAGAACATCCTGTTGCGTTGGCAATAATCATTCTATCTCCAAAAAGCTGAGTTAGAAGTTTATAGTATGGAGTCTCTCCACATCCGCCACATGCACCTGAGAATTCAAATAATGGTTGAGCAAATTGGCTTCCTTTTACAGTAGCTGTTGACATTCTATCAGTTTTATAACTGACAGTAGAATGAATTAAGTCATAGTTATCTTGCTCTTGCGTTTGAGTTTCTAACATTTTCATCTCAAGCGCTTTAACCGGGCACACTTGTGCACAGCTTCCGCAACCTGTACAATCTAACACTGATGGTTGAATTCTGTACTCTAAGTTCTCTAACCCTGGTCCAATAGCTTTTTTAGTAGCAATATTTCCAAGTTTAGCCTTCTCATTAGAATCAATTAAGAAAGGTCTAATTACCGCATGAGGACACACATAAGAACATTGATTACATTGAATACACTTTTCAATTTGCCATTCCGGCACTTTTACTGCAATTCCACGTTTTTCATATGCTGCAGCACCACAAGGAATAGCTCCATCTTCTGCACCTACAAAGTCGCTTACTTTTAGCGAATCACCCTCTTGAGCGTTAACTGTTGTAAGAATTTTTTCTACAAATACTTTTAGTGTTCCATCTTCAATTCCATCGTGATCACATGTACCTAATTGTTTTGGAGTTGAAAGTGATTTCCATGCAGGATTAACGGTTACTTGCTCAAGACCATCAGCACCTTTATCTACCGCAGCATTATTCATGTTTACGATATCATCACCTTTAGAACCATATGATTTTTTAATAGCGCCTTTCATATGCTCAACTGCATCAGCATAATCAATTACGTTGGCAAGCTTAAAGAAAGCGGCCTGTAAAATGGTATTTGTTCTGTTACCAAGTCCTAATTCAATTGCAATTTTAGTTGCATTAATTACATAGAATTTAACTTCTTTTTGAGCAAGGATTCTTTTTACGAAGTCCGGCAAATGCTTAACCACTTCATTTTTGTCCCAAATTGTGTTAAGTAGGAATGTTCCACCTTGTTTGATTCCAGCAAGCATATCATATTGGTTCAAGTAAGCTTGAGTTGAACATGATACAAATGATGGAGAAGATACTAAGTAAGTTGAAGAAATAGGTTGCTTACCAAATCTCAAATGAGAAATTGTAATTCCACCAGATTTTTTAGAGTCATATGCAAAATATCCTTGCGCATAAAGTGAAGATTTATCACCAATAATTTTGATAGAATTTTTGTTAGCTCCAACAGTTCCATCTGATCCTAACCCATAGAATTTACACTCGATCGTTCCTTCAGGAACTGTATCTACCATCTCTTCTCTTGGAAGTGATTTGAAAGTTACATCGTCAACAATTGCTAATGTAAAATCTTTTTTCACTGTTGGTCCGTTAAGGTTTTTGAAAGCAGCAATGATATCTGCTGGAACTGTATCTTTTGAAGAAATTCCTGCACGTCCACCAATTACCAATGGTGCATTCGGGCATGTAGCGTAGATGTGTTGAATATCCATGAAAAGTGGTTCACCTTGTGCTCCAAAGTCTTTTGCTCTATCAATTACTGCAATTTTCTTAACAGTTTTTGGTACTACATCTAAGAAATGCTTAGCAGAAAACGGTTTGAATAAGTGTACTGCCACTGCTCCAACTTTTTCTCCTTTTGCATTTAAATAATCAACTGTCTCTCTAATTGTTTCAGTTAAAGATCCCATAGCAACAATCATTCTTTCAGCATCAGCTGCTCCATGATAGTTGAATAGTTTATAATCTCTTCCTGTTAATTTGCTAATTTTAGCCATTTCCTCTTCAACAATCCCTGGCACTGCAGTATAAAACTTATTTAAAGCTTCTTTGTTTTGGAAGAAAACATCTGGATTCTGAGCTGTACCTTTAGTTACAGGATGCTCAGGATTAAGAGCTCTTGCTCTGAATGCATCGATGGCATCATGATCTACTAATTTTGCTAAATCCGCATAGTCTAAAACTTCAATTTTTTGAATTTCATGAGATGTTCTAAATCCATCAAAGAAATGAATGAATGGAAGTCTTGCTCTGATTGATGATAAGTGAGCTACAGCCGCTAAATCCATAGCCTCTTGAACAGAGCTTGAAGCAAGCATTACACACCCTGTTTGAAGTGCCGAATACACATCTGAATGGTCACCAAAGATTGAAAGTGCATGTCCAGCAATTGTTCTTGCTGACACATGAAAAACTCCTGGAAGAAGCTCACCCGCAAGCTTATACATATTTGGTATCATTAATAAAAGTCCTTGAGACGCTGTATATGTTGAAGAGAGACTTCCCACTTGAAGTGAACCATGCATCGCTCCTGCAGCTCCACCTTCAGATTGTAACTCAATTAATTTTACTGTTTCTCCAAAAATATTTTTTCTTCCTTTAGACGCCCATTCATCAATTATTTCTGCCATTGTTGTAGAGGGGGTGATTGGGTAAAGCGCCGCTATTTCCGTAAAAGCATACGAAGAGTGGGCTGCAGCTGTGTTTCCATCCATGGTTTGCATTTTTTTTGCCATTTTAATATAACCTCCTTAAAATTTAACAACTTAAATTGTGTTTAATGTATTAGTGTCAAGAATTTTCCAATATTAGATTATTATCATGAAATTTCATTGACAAATTAGTTAGCATATAAATATAATATCAATAATATATGGTGTTTGTGTGCACTCATTATTGAATAAGGCTAACATAATTTATTTTAACACAAATTTTTATTTTCTGCAATATAATTTGCCAATATGACAAGATTTAAGAATATTATTTTCCTATTTTAACCAAATTATGGTAAAATATAAAAATCAGAAATTCGGCTATTTCAAGGAGTAAAATGGGAAATAAAACGTTAGCATCACTCATTCTAATAATAATCATAATTTTAGTTGTACTAACAATGAATAAACATCATCTTGATCAACACAAATATCATCACAGGCATGTTATCACTCTCCCAATTAGTGGAAGCTCAGAAATCAGTGGTACTTCTTCAGTTAATTTACCCAGTCAAGATCAAAAAACTGAAAATAGTGATTCTACAGCCTCTAAATAATATTTTAAATTTAATAAATTTTTGAAATTCCCTTGCAATTTAACTAAAAAATATTAAACTACATTTATAGATTCAAACATTATGCGGAGATAATATGAAATAAATAATTACGTTAACTGTTATCGTTGTTGCTGTGGTGGTATTAATTGGTATGAAAGTGCACCATACCTACATAAAAAAATACACAACGATCAATAATAGCGGAAGTGCAACTGGTGGTGCTATGAGTGGTGCAAATTTGATTCAACTTGGCTCAACGATTGGAGACTCAACGAACGGTGCATCTAATAATTATGGTATGAGTGGCAGTTAAGTAGATACATCTTCATTTATGTAAAATACCCATTAAATAAATCCCAGCTTAGCTAAAGTGATTTGCTAGGATTTATTTTATTATACATAACTTTTTCGTGAAAATAGATATTCTCGGTGGTTTTTATAATAAACCCACAATGTCCACCATGTTTTGTAACTATATATTCTATAAATGGATTCACTATTTGGTATTTTTTCACATAATGGCTTAAAAAAGGATCATCATTTGCATTAATAATCGTTGTATCAACACATATATCTTCAAAAAAATTACATGCACTGGTTTGGTGCCAATAGTCTATTTCGTCTTTAAAACCAAAAAGTTTCACAACAAAGGCTCTATCAAGCTCGGCAAATGTTTTCATTTTTCTCATATTTACAATATCTTGATACTCAATATAGCTTGGTTTAAGGGCTATTTTTTTCATGTTTTTTTTATAAAAAGAATGAATAAAGCGTTTTGTATAAATACGCATTGATTTTCTTTCCATCTCTTTTGAACAGCTTTCTAAATGAAATGGAGCTGATATAACAAAAACTTTTTTAATTTTTTTAGATATGTTTTCTGCGAGTCGTCCTATATAGTTAAGTAAAACATTTCCACCTAAACTATAACCAACAAGATATATTTCCTCGTAGTGACTTTCTAATTTTTCCACCAATTGATAAAGATCATCAATAAATCCAGAATGATATGCACGAAAACTTCTGCTTTCTACCATACACCCACGTAAGTTAATAATAACGCTATCAATGTGTGATGCCTCAAATACCTTTACCGTTCCAAGAATATAATTTTCAACACTTCCTGACTCTAGACCAGGGATAATGATAACCACTTTTTTAGAATTCACCTTATGCCAATCAAGCGCTATAATATCTCCGTCATAAGTGTCCATAATCTCTCTTTGGAAATTAAGAACAATTTTTTTTCTCCATATATATTGATAAATTGTTTGGAAATGCCCAAACTTATATATTCCCTTTACTTTATATTCCATACACCCTCCATTTGCCTATATTTTACCAGTAACCTAAAAAAGTGGCAATATTTATTTACATTCACATATATAGCGATGTCATAAAAAAAGGGATAGATCGGCTCTATCCCTTTTTAATATATTAATTTTTAGATACGAATTCTTTAATTTGTGAAAGTCCAGTATAGATATCTCTGTTTGTTCCCGAGAGCTTCACAACAGTCGGCACACTTCTAATTCCAAACTTTTCAGCAAGTTCCATATTTTCTTGAGCATTAACTACCTCAACACCCTCAACAATTTCCATGACACGTTTTGCCTCAGGGCAATTCGGACACGTTGGCGTTGTAAATAGTATCACTTTTCCACTATCACTTTCACGAGAAAGCGTTGC
>JAPLKR010000104.1 GCA_026387965.1 Fusobacteriota bacterium
GTATTAAAGTATCGTTGAAGAAAATAACAATATTCCACACCGATAGAGGAAGTGAATTTAAAAATGAAGCAATTGACACACTTCTTAAAACTTTCGAAATAACAAGATCTCTCAGTGCAAAAGGAACACCATATGACAATGTAGTATCAGAAGCAACCTATAAGATACTTAAAACAGAATTTGTTTATCAGAAACAGTTCAACAGTTTAAACGAACTCAGAATTCTTTTAGCAGATTATGTGCATTGGTATAATTTTATTAGATTACATGGTTCCATTGGTTATATGCCGCCTGAAAAATATCGGTTAGTTTCGACTTTTTGATTTTGTCCAAATAACTGTTGACAATCCAAGCCATTAAAATTTAGCTTTTTCACATTTCGCTAAATTCTTAATGGCTTTTTTTCTTTCTTGGTTACCCTCTAAATAGAATGAGTATTATTAGACTTCCTTCAAAACCCTAAAAATGATAAAATATGTCATGAACAAACGATATGAAAGAGCCAAAAAGCTCAATGAAAAAACATTTAAAAAATTAATCGGAGTAAAAAAATCGATATTTGAGAAAATACTAGTAATCCTAGATGAATCAGAATTGCGAAAAGAAAAAAAAGTTAATGGGGGAAGACCAAACAAATTAAGCAATTCAGATAAATTGTTCATAGCATTATCTTATTTAAGAGAGTATAGACCACTACAAATGATAGCTTTTGATTATGGAGTTAGCGAGACAACAATAGGTAGAGCAATTAAAGAAGTAGAGGCTATAATTGCAAAAAGCCCTGAGTTTCGCTTGCCAGGAAAAAAAGCACTACAAAATATAACGCATGAATTTATTGTAGTGGATGCAACAGAAATTAGTATTGACAGACCTAAAAAAAACAAAACGAGTACCACTCAGAAAAACAAAAAGATCACACTTTGAAAGCTCAAATAGCAATTAGTTCAGAATTGTATGTAGACGGCGGTTATCAATGTGTTTTGAAGTTTCATCAATGCTGTGAACTACCAAAAAAATCTTCAAAACATAATCCTCTTTCTGATGAGGATAAGCTGTCAAATCGAGAAAAAGCAAAAATCAGAATCATTGTCGAACATGTTAATGCTAAATTGAAAGTTTTCAAAATTTATAGTACACAATATCGCAATAGAAGAAAAGACTTTCTAAAACGCTTTAATATCGTTTGTGCTCTTGTTAATGCTGATATGGGGTCTGTGGCAAATGAAGTAACGCTCCTTAAAAGAAAAACCTCTCCCTTTAAAATTCTCAAGGGTGAGGTAGAAATTCACATATGTTTTCTAGCTTTAAAATGACAGATCAGCCATCCTATAATTGCAATGAGTACTGGCCCACCAATAATTTGCGATTCATATGCAATGGTATTTCCAGTTGGAGAAATGATTGGTATTACGATAGTTACAATTACAGAAACTAAAGCGACACAAGTTGCAATTAAGGCTCCAGTTTTCTTTCCAGGAATTTCAAAGATATCATCCGAAAAAGTTTGTTTTGATTGAACCTTCATTTTTATGAATGCAATAAGCAAAATAAAATATGTTGTGAACATAAACATTGTAGACATCAAGACTAAAGCCATATAGATACTTTGAACTGAAGGCATAATGGTTGTGATAATCATAATGATTGTAATGATTATAGCCTGAACGATTAAAGCTTTTCCGGGAACTCCATTTTTATTTTCTTCTTTTAAAAATTTAGGAATAAACTTCACATCGTTTCCTTCAGTAAACATTCGAATAGCGCCAACAATCCATACAACTACCCCAGTAAAACAACTAAAAAAGATTAAATAACACACAAGAGTGCCAATCCAAGAAGCGTGCATACTTTGAGTTACAATGTAGATTAACTGTAAGATTCCATTATCTGCTCCAATTTTAGCCGGTGAAATAACAAGATTTAAGGCCACAGTTCCTAAAATATAGGCCCCTGCGATAATAAATGCGGATATAAAAATTGCTTTTGGATAGTTTTTTTTAGGGTTTTCCATATCTTTAACAAAAGCAGAAGATATTTCCACTCCTGACATTGCAAAACTCAGTGTCGAAAGAAAAATTAAATTTTGAGTATTAAAATGTGGAATCCAAGCGGGCATAGAAAAGTTAGTTGGAATAGGTCTTTTTAAAACAAAGACAGAGATACCAGCTAAAATTAATATGATGACAATAGGGAGTATATTTCCAAAAAGTCCACCAATTTTTGCAAGCCAAGCGGTTGCTTTAACTCCTTGAATGGCAATAAATGTCCCCAACCAGAATAAGACAATAACAAATATGGCAATATATAATTTATTTCCACCAAGATTGGGATTAAAACTAAATGAAAAGGCTATCCCTGCAAAGGTAAGAAGTGCGGGATAGTAGAAAATGTTACTGATTAAATAAAACCAAGAAGCAAAGAAGGCCGTTTTTTCTCCCATAACACCTTTGATCCAATCCGTAATTCCCCCTTGTGCATCCGGGTATTTCGCCCCAAATTCAGCGCATATGAGTGAAAGTGGTACGAAAAAAAGAAATGCAGCGAGTAACCAAAGTACAATGGCAGATGCCCCATACGTTGCAGCAGTTGAAAACCAACGCACTGTAAGTAGAGCGGCTACATTTATAAATACGATTTCGCCAATGGTTATTTTTTTTTCAATTCTACCTCCAAACTTATTGAATAATTGTAAGTTCTTTTGTATAATGATTTAAGAGTTCATATCCACTCTCGGTAACCATGACGATATCCTCGATACGTACGCCACACACATCTTGTTTATATATTCCTGGTTCAATTGAAAAGCACATTCCGGGTTTAAGTATGGTTGTATCAGATGATGAAACACTTGGAAGTTCATGAACACACAGTCCAATTCCATGTCCAGTTCGGTGTGTGAAATACTCGCCAAATCCAGCTTCTTCAATAACGCTTCGAGCCGCTTCATCTACTTTATTAATAGTGATTCCTGGCTTAACCATTTTGATAGCGGCAAGATTTGCTCTTAAAACCACCTCATAAATTTTTTTAGCTTCATCAGAAACACTTTTATAGAAAAACGTGCGAGTCATATCTGAACAATAGTCATTGTATATGCCTCCCATATCTACAATAATACTGTCGCCAATTTGAAGCTTTGTTTCCGTTGGTTCATGATGTGGGTTTGCACAATTTGTCCCATATGCAATAATAGGATTAAAAGAGAGTTTAGAGGCACCGTTAGTTTCAAATAGTGTTGGCAGTTTTTTGACTAAGTCGCTTTCAGTAAACTCAGATGAAATAAGTTTTACAACTTTGGTCATTACAGAATCATTAATTAAAGAAGAGTGGCGCATGTTAGCGGCTTCAAAACTATCTTTCTTACAGCGCATAAAATCAATTAAATAACTGCTATCAAAAATAAGTGATGAATTGATTTTTTTAAGAAGTGGAATTAGAAACCGTGAAGGCCAATTACCGTCAATGCCAAGTGTTTTAGAAAGATCGATCTGCTTTGCGAGTATTTCTATTGGATCTTTTGAATCATTATACAAAATGAGTGAAATTCCATAATTTTTGACATTAAATAGTTCATTAAGAAGGAGAGAGACATCTCCATTAGAGCGGACTAAAAGTGCAAGACAACGCTCGCTACATTCGAAACGCTCCTGTATTAAATAGTATATTGAAGTTGGGTCTGTAACGAGGATTTGTTCGATTTTATTTTGATTTAACTGTGATACTAGCTCTTGAATTCGTTTGTTTTTCATTTATGCGTCCTATCTTTTCAAATTTTTAGTTAACTATAACTATTATAACAAAAAAAAAAGAAGAATTCAATGATTTAACGATTAAATTGAATATTTCGGGATTAATATTTATAAAAGAAAGGTAAAAATATAATTTTTGAAAAATTATATTCGTGGTATTAAAAGAGGTTTACCTATGATATAATAAGTGTATGTGGGAAAGTATTTTGTGAAAAAACTACAAGGAGTATTTATGAATTTGTACCGGTTGGCTTCAACTTATTATGCACTACTGATAACTTGGCGAAAAAAAATGAAAAAATGGGATCCTAATATTGACTCTCCCTTGGCAAAAAAATTCATTTCATATTCTAATAAATATTATGTAAAAAAAATGATAAATAGGGATTTAAAACCTGAAAATATTCTTGTATTGATGCCACATTGTGTACAAAGCTTTGAGTGTCCTTTCAAAGTGACATCATATATTGAAAATTGTAAAAAATGTGGAAAATGTAAGATTCAAAATTTACAGGAATTTCATGAAAAATACGGGGTTCATGTAAAAATTGCAACTGGAGGAACACTTGCTCGAAAAGTAATTAAAGAGACAAAACCAAAATTTGTAATTGCTGTTGCGTGTGAAAGAGATTTAGTATCAGGTATTTTTGATATTTATCCGATGCCTGTTTATGGAATTTTTAATGTAAGACCAAACGGCCCCTGTGTAAGTACGGATTTTAATATGGCAGAAGTTAAAAACGTTGTGTTTCAAGTATTGGAAAAAAAAAATAGTGAGGGTAAAGAATGAAAAAACGTTTATGGCTAGCAGCTATTATTATTGCTCTGTCACTCAGTTCAACTCTACTTGCGGATGAGAGCGATTCATTGAGATATATTTATAAATTATCTCAAAATGGATATTATTCTGAAAGTATTGATCAAATTAATCAGTTCATGTCGCAGTATCCAAACTCGAATTATTATACAACGGCGTTAAGTTTAAAAGGTTATAACTACTTTATGGAGAAAGATTATGTGAATGCTCAAAAGACGTATTTGCAACTTCTAAATACTCAATTTGGTGATGAAGCTAATTATTATCTTGAAATGATAGCGATTGCTCAAGCAAATTCAAATAGTGCAATGCAATATTTAACAGCCATATCGCAAGACTCCACAATGAAGCCGTATGGTTATTTTGCGTTAGCAAATTATTATTTTAATGCAGGAGATTTTGATGAAGCTATTGTGCTTTTTCAATCACTCGCTAATGGAAATTCTCAATTTGCGGCACAGTCTCAGTTGAAACTCGGGATAGCTTATTTTAATGATAAAAATTATGCACAATCAGCGAGTTCTCTTATGCTTTTTGTGAAAATTCCTGCACAAGCTCAATTAGACTTAGCGTTGGCAAATTATTATTTAGGATTAGCCAACGAGCAAATTGGAAATACAAGTGCCGCCCTTCAAGCGTATAGCTTGGTAGTTACTAATGGACAGTCATCTCCGTATTACCCAGATGCCCTGAACAATAGCGCTAAAATATATTTAACTAACGGGAATTCAACTCAGTTTTTAGCTACAACAAGTTTAATGGAAAAAACAAGTTATAAAGATAAAGCCTATGCTTTAGAGGGCGAGTATTATTTTAACCAAAAGCAATATTCATACGCAGAGACAGCATTTAAAAGTTCTCTTGCTGTGACGGCAAACCCAGCTGTTTTGTATAATTTAATTCTAACGTATTCACTTGAAAATAAGTACCAAAGTGTTTCGAGCAGTGTTTCAGGACTTCAAAACACACCATTTCAAACGTCTTATAATTATTACTATGTATGGGCTCAGTTTAATTTGAAAAATTATCAAACAGTATATACCTTCTCTCAAACGCCTTCTAACCTAAAAGTAGATGCTTCTTTGAACCAAAGTTTTTTAGAGATGTTAGCTACAAGCGATTTTGAAAGTGGTAATTATTCTGCTAGCACGCGGATTTTTCAAAAACTAATTCAAATCCAACCGCAGCCTCAATTCTATTATAATTTAATACTGATAGCAAGTAAGACAAATGATTTAAGCTTAGCTACGCAAACCTACTCAAGTTATACTAAAATTAATGATACAACCTATACAGAAAAAATCACCGCTCTTATGAGTGATATTTATATTTCGAATAATCAAAGTGATTCTGCAAAGCAACTCTACGTTAGTTATTTAAAACAGAAACAAAATAGTAAGTTTGCAGCAAATCTTTCTGGAATTTATATTACTCAAGGCAACTACTCTGAAGCTATAGATAGCGCTTCAGATGTTAAAGATTTGGGTACAGCCGCTTATATCAAAGCGATTGCCTATAGTAAAATGGGTGATTTATCGAATGCATCGAAAAATTTCAGAATAGTTGTAGAGAAGAGCAAAGATAGCCAGGAAGTTGAAGATAGTTATTTTAATCTTATTTCGCTTGACCTACAAACTTCACAGTATAGTACGGCGATTACTGACAGTCAGAAATTTATTCAAAAATTTCCAACGAGCACTTCGCTAAGCGACGTGCAAAAGATGCAAGCGATGGCTTATTTTAAGTTAGGTAGTTATGATAAAGCGTTGAGTATTTATCAAACTCTATCAAAAGTTAAAGGCCAAGAGAGTTACGCTATTAGTATGAAGGGCCAATGTTACTATAATACGGAGCAATATGATTTGGCTTATAATAGTTATAACACAGTGAATACGGCTTACCCTAAATCAAAAGAAGCCGCTGAGAGTCTATATTGGATGATCGTCATTAAAGCGAATGGAAGCGATACGATGAGTGTGAAAAAACTCTCTATGAAATTTATAGAAACTCATCCAAATAGCAGTTACCTTTCTCAAGTCATTCTGCTAGATACCTCGACTTTAACTCAGAACAAGGATTTAACAGATATAAGCAGCGCATTGATTGCTGCCTACGATAAAGCAAACGATAGTAAGCAGAAAAATATGATTTCAACACAAGTAAGTAAATTGAATATTTCACTTGAGAATTATTCACTTGCTTTTAACTGGAGTCAAAAAATGAGTAAAAACGATGAGCAAAAAAGTTTACAAGCTCAAATATATTATCTGCAGAAAAATTATTCTCAAGCGATTCCGATATTAAAAAGTTTGCTTACAAGCTCAACATACAGTTCATTTGCAAATTATTATTTAGGCTCAGTTTACTTTCAACAAAATCAGTATTCACAGGCCACACCTTATTTAAATACAGTTATAAATGGAAGTGATTTAACCTATCAGGACCAAGCGTTATTTAAACAAGCGATAATACTTGAAAATTCTAAAGATTATAAAAATGCAATAATGCTTCTTTTAAAATTAAAACTCATGTATCCAAATAGTTCACTTCAAGAGGGGACGCTTATCAAACTTGCACAAGACTATTATCAACTACAAAACTTTGATAAAGCTATTTCGACCTATCAAGATTTTCTAGGAGAATATCCTAATTCGCAATATATGCAAGATGCTTTAAAAGGGCTGATTGTTTGTCAAATCGAGATTAAAGATTTTTCAACTGCGCAAAATAATTGTATTGCACTTTCAAAGATAAATCCAACACTTGCAGCAGAACTTAAAGCTATTGTTAATCAAAAAATACATACCAACTCACAAAGCGGGAGCGCTTCACAAAGTGGTAGCTCGCAAGGTGGTGGCCTATCAAAAAATGTAAAAAATACAATTGGAACAAGTATGCAAAAAGGCAGTATCGGGAAATAATATTTTTTTATGGAGGATATAATGAAGAGAGTTACGGTTATTAGTTCAATCATTGCAACAGCGTTTTCATTAGGTATCGTTTCGTATGGAGCTGTAGCAAATACATCAGGTTCAAGTGCTACGAGTTCAAATCCTAGTAGTGGATATAATTTAGGGAGCAAAACGGTTCAAGGCGTTGCACCACAATCTATTTCGGTTCAAAATTCGACTCCACTGGTTGCACCAATACTAGCGTCTCCGACTCTAGCGGCGCCTCGAACGGTTCAAGCGGTTCAGACACAAAAGGTTTTGCAAGTTCCAGCAGCCCCAGCGCCATTAGCGATGCCGTTGGCGCCACCAACATTCAATATGAGCACGCTTTCGGTTGCTCCAGAGCAAAGAGTTGTTATGACTCCAGGAAATGAATTATATGCAAATTACTTTACATTTGGGCTTGGTGGATATAGTATACCAAATCAAAATATTATTATTCTAGATTACTATAAAGAACTTCCACAATATAATTTAAATACCTATTTTCATGCGGGGCATGAAGCTGGAGGGCAAACGGGGAACAATTCTGAGCTCACAACGGATAACATGTATTTGAAGGGCGACTGGAACAACTGGACTGGAATTGTTTCAAATACGAATAATCAAAATATTATTCCAAATATGTATAACAATAGTCAAACGTATTCTGTTAATAATAATGATACCAATCTCTATGGTATTTATCATTTTATGAATAATACGCCTCAACCGCTTAATATATGAGAGAACATCTAAACGGATAATCAAAATGGAATTCCAAGTAGAATCTATACGAACAACTACTTTAGCTTGTTTGCTAATAAAGACCAGGATTTCTACTTGAATTTTTTACCAGGAATTAATCATTATTCAACATTAGGTGGATCTCTTTATACAGATTCGATACAAAATTATAGAACGAGTTCATTAAATGGTACTGCAACAGATAGACTTCAATTTGTTAATGATCCTACGTTAACAATGAATGTGACAGGTGGACTGGAATTTGCTAATAATAACGGGCAGGGTCAACTTAATAGTAAAGTCGGAGCAGATGTTAAAAAAGGGTTAGCTCCAAATTATGGAATTACAGGAACTGTGGGACAAAATAGTTTTAATACACCAATGAGTCAGACGATTAATGGGTTTATATGGGATACAGATGTAATGCTTAATGATCAAAGTCAACTTCAAAGAGAGAGTGATTACTATGCTGGAATTGGCGGATACGCAACCTATAATCGACTCTATTCAGAGTTGAAATTAATGGGGAATACATCTACAAATAAAATTGTATATGTAGGACAACCAGAGGGGATACCAGGTTCATTCGGAACAAATCCGATAATTGTTCAAAATATGCCAGGTACACAGTATTACGTAAATGTTGCGTTTAACAATACGTATACCTTAACTGAAAGTTTTAGAGCCTTAGTTAATTATCAATTTTCAACACTTAAACAAGTGACGTATTCACCGCAAAACACCGTGAATTTGGGTGTTGTGTATACAGTGGGTTCTTATACAATAACACCAACTATGAATTACTACCAAGGGATGTATGGTGGACTTTATCAAACGGAAGCTTTAAACCCATTTTGGACGTTTGACATTAAAAACACGTATCAGTTGAATTCACAAGTAGCTTTAAATCTATTAATTGGGAATTTATTAAATGCAACACCAGATTATAAACAAGGGTACCCAATTGCCGGTAGAGTTGTTACTTTTAGCGTACAAACAGCATTTTAATTTAATTTGAAAGGAAGTAAAAAAAGTGATCGGATTATTTTTAACAGGAGGATGGGTAATGTATCCACTTCTCATTGTATCAATTATTGGTTTAGCGGTTATGATTGAAAGAATTATATTTTTTTCGACAGTAGAGAGAGGGAATTTTAATCATTATTTCCAAAAACATATTGAAGAGTTGATGAAAAAAGGAGATATAAAAGCAGCAATTGAAATGTGCAAAAACAAAAACAATTCAGTAGCGGTCACAATTAGAGCAATACTTGAAAATTATGATAGAGATAGAACTTCTCTTCAAGATTTAATTCAAGAAGTAGCTACTACACGAATTGGTATGATGGATAAATTAATGTGGCTTCTTGGAATTATTGCCTCAGTCTCACCACTTCTTGGATTACTTGGAACTGTATGTGGAATTATTGTAGCTTTCCAATCTATGGCGATTGAAAATGGACTTGGAAAGCCTGAACTTATGGCAAAAGGGATAGGGGAAGCTCTTATTACAACGGCAGCAGGCCTTATAATTGCCATTCCGTGTATGATTGTGTATCGATATCTAGAAAATCAGATTGATAATGTTATTTCTGAAATGGAAAAAGTATCTCTTCGTTTCTTAAATATTCATAAATAGGAGTTGTTATGAATTTAAGAGGCGCAAGAAGACAAAGGAAAAAAAGTGGTGTTGGTCTTGATATTATTAACTTAATTGATGTTATGTTGGTACTACTTATATTTTTTATGGCAACAACCACATTCATGACGGTAAATGATTCTATTCAGTTGAAGTTACCGCATTCGACTATTGTGAATCAAGCACCAACACAGCAAATTGTTGTTTCTATTGATGCAAATAAAATGATCTACATAAATGGCCAAAATGTTTCACAAGAAGGATTTGTTGCGGAACTTTCAAAAGTTTTAAATAAAGATGGCAATTCGGATATTGTTTTAATCAAAGGTGATAAATCACTGAGCTATGGTTATTTAGTAAAAATCATGTCACTGGCTAAGGATGCAGGTGCTACGCAACTCGATATTGCAACGACTACTGGAGAAAGTTAGAGGGGAGTATGAAAACTGCAAATAATAAAAAAAGATTTTCACTATCCATTGTAATTTCAGTTATTATTCATCTATTATTTCTTATATATATAGTCTTTTATGTTGCTACCCACCCACCACAGCCACCACAGACTGTTATCCAAGCTAACTTAGTTGATATTTCATCATCAAGTGATGTTGTACAGTCAACTGTACTTGAGGGAAGTCGAGAAAATAAGCACCCTACTGTAAGCCAAATATCTCAAGCAAAAAAATCTGCTGCTCAAAGTAAAGTGAGTGAGAGTCAAGCAAAATCAAAAGTGATTGCTTCGACGCCGACTGTGAAAAAGAAAATACTTGCACAGACAAAAGCAGTTCAAACAAATAAAAAATCGGTCATTAATAGTAGTGCTACAAAAATTCTCTCATCGAGTCATTCCACTTCAAGGCAAGCGGTTACACCACAACCGAGCTTAAATTCAATTATGAATAGTAATGTGAATGAAAGTGCATTAAATGGTGTGAGTAGTGGGACAAATACCCATAGTAAGGTTCAAGGTAACTCAAATTATTCGACAAACTATCAACTGAAAGCAGGTTCGCTATATAAACAAAACAGCAATACAGGAGCAGTATATTCTAGTAGCGGAAGTGTTAATGGTAAGTTAGCGACATCATCAAGTTCGAGTGCAGGAAAGCTATATAATTCGAGTAGTTCTGATACAGGCGTTGGTCTGAATTCAGCAGGAACTCAAATTGGCAGCAAAAATGGAGCCAATGGTCTAAATATGCAAGTTGTTGGTGGTGGAAGTGCTATCTGGGATCCAAATAATAAAATGCCACATTACCCACGAGAAGCTGAAAAAAATAGTGTGCAGGGTAGCGTAGGCCTTATTATGACGGTAAATGCGAATGGTCAAGTAATAGGTGTTATTGTTAAGAAAAATAGCGGAGATAGTTCGCTTGATAGTGCAGCAATGAATGCAGCAACAAATTGGAAAATATTTATTGTAAGAAATGGGAGCTATATCCCTGGAAAGGTACAAATTACAATTCAATTTAAATTAAAATAACGAATAGTAGGTGAAATATGAAATTGGTGTGTTTTAATTTTATTCCAAGCAAAATACTAAAACTTCGTGAAGAGATGCGTGTGTTTACTGAAATTTATTCTGTTCAATCAGAACAAAATTTACTCACATATATTGTCGAACAAAAACCGGATGCTATTCTTGTAAACAATAAGGATATGGAAGAGAGTGCGCTCACATTAGTAGAACACATTAAAGGTATTGATAATAAAATACTTATTTTTTTATACGGCACAGGGGTTAATTTGAAAATAATTATTTCATCTATGAAAATCGGTGCATATGATTATTTAATTGCAAGTGAAAAAGATGAAAAAAAAGTTTTGGCTACGCTTGAAAAAGCAATTAATAACCAAAAATTAAAATCCAAAAAAATATTTACTGAAAAAGGCATCGATATCGAAGAAGAGATGATCGGAACAACTGAAGAGATGCTCAATGTGTATAAAATGATAGGCAGAGTATCTAACTTAGATCTGCCTGTTTTGGTTATTGGTGAAACGGGTACAGGTAAAGGCATTATTTCAAGAGCGATACATCGCTATGGAAATCGAACTGATAAACCATTTGTAACGGTTCGTTGTTCAACTCTTAATACAACACTATTTGATGAAGAGTTATTTGGCTTTTTGCCTGAAGCCAATTTTGAAGGCACTAAAACAGGTAAATTTGAACTTGCAGAAGATGGGATACTCTGTTTTGAAGATATCAGCGGTTTAAATTTAGATGTTCAAGGAAAACTTTTGAGTTTACTTCAGGATAAACATTATACGAAAGTAGGCGGAAGCGAGAGAATCCTTATTCAATTCAGAATCATTTATACGACGGATAGCGATTTAGAGCAGTTAGTTTCTGAAGGTAAATTCATGCAAGAGCTGTATCATAGAGTTCGAGTTATTAAGATTGAAATTCCGTCTTTAAGGGAGCGGAAAGAAGATATTCCGTTCTTAGTAAACCAATTTATCAAAGAGTTTAATGATGAACTAGGGAAAAACATCAAAGGAATATCGGAAAACACGCTTAAGCTTATACATAGTTACAGTTTTCCAGGGAATATAAGAGAACTTAAAAATATTATTAAAAGTTCAATTGCAGTGTGTCGTGGGAATACAATATTAGTAGAAGATTTACCTGCAAACATGGTTGAAAATAAAGTAACGACGCGGCATGGCGATTTACAAGATTGGGTACTTCAAGATTGGATCGCAGGGGAAATTGATATTTTAAAAGAAAATTCAGAACAAGATTATTATGATAGAATTATATCTCGTGTTGAGAGAGAATTGATCACTCAAATCCTGCGTGATACCAATAATAAAAAAGTTGAAACAGCCGAAATTTTAGGGATAACGCGGAATACCTTACGCTCAAAAATGAAAAATTTTGGAATGGAGTAATGATGCTATATCGTAAATACCGACCTTTATGTTTTGAACAAGTTAAGGGGCAAGAGACTACAGTTATCAGTCTTAAAAATGCACTAAAACTTGGAAAGCTACACCATGCAATTCTTTTTTGCGGACCTCGTGGGCTTGGGAAAACTACGCTTGCAAGAGTGCTTGCAAAATGTGTGAATTGTATTACTCACCCCATGTCAGCTACCCCTTGTTTAGTGTGTGAAAGTTGTAAGGCCATTACGAACGGAAGTTTTATGGATGTCTTAGAGATTGATGCGGCATCTAATAGAGGAATCGATGAAATTCGTGAATTAAAAGAGAAAATAAATTATAGACCTTCTGTTGGGATAAAGAAAATTTTTATTATCGATGAAGTTCATATGCTTACAACGGAAGCTTTTAATGCTCTTCTTAAAACCTTAGAAGAACCTCCAGAGCATATTATGTTTATTTTAGCGACAACCGATCCCGAAAAGTTACCAGACACGATACTTTCGAGGTGTCAACGGTTTGATTTGGCAAGCATTAACTATAATGACTTAAAAATATTGCTATCTGAAATTTTGCTTCAAGAAGAAGTTAAAATAGAAGACTCTGTCTATAAAGTGATTTTTGAAAGAAGTGGAGGTAGTATTCGCGATTCACTTTCACTGCTTGAAAAATTAATTTTATCAAGTGCTGATGGTGTGTTAACTTTATCGAGTGTTGAAAAAAATTTAGGCTTTGTTCCAGAGGAGAAATTTCAATTTTTTGAAAACGTTGTTTTTTCCACACAAATTGGAAAAGTATTAGAGTTTATTGATGAATTATGGCTTGAAGGAATTGAAGTAGATGATTTTTTTAAGCAGTTTTGTTATTATCTTAAATCAAAAAGCCTACAAAATAAAGAATCGAATTTTGAATGGATTGAAGAAATTTTATCTGTACTATATCACTTTAAAAATGAGGAAGATAAGCGATTAATTGGATATGTTGTAGTACATAAAATTAGAGAACTTGAAATTCCACGTGAAAAAAACAGTAAGAAAAATTTAGTCTCGATGAGAGAAAAAATAAGTGTAAAAAGTGAAATATCACTTAAAGAGATAGAGTCAAGATGGAATGAGTTGCTTTCGATTTTAAAAAGAAAAAGAATTGTCATGATGGCTTATTTGAGTGGTTCAAAGCCGATTAGCATTGAAGGAAATACTCTGTTAATAGAATTTCCAGAAGGCCATCAATTTCATGTTGAATCGATGAGCAAGCCAAAAAATCGTGAGTATTTGGAAGAAATTTTTTTTGAAGTTTTTAATATTGTATTAAAAATAGATATACAAATCGTTAGAAATTTGGTAGTTGATGAGGAAGAGGATCTTTTGAAGAAAGTAATGGATGTATTTGGTGGAGAAATAGTTTCAAAATAGAAGGGAAGAAATATGTATAAGAGAGTTACCACACAGGTTTTATTAATGGTGCTTACACTTTTCATTCCATTAGTAGCCTTTTTTATTCCTGCATATAGCATGAATTGTAGATTAAAAATTGATAAAAATAAGCAATGGCAATTCAACTTTTTTGTGTATTTGATATTTTTAGCTGTTTTAATAGTATTTCAACTTTCAGGTATGTACACGCTAATTTTTGGAAGTAGTAGCAAAGGTTTAATTCCAATGTATTTTACTCACTCTTTTGAAGGGGTAGTAATTCTTTGGTGTATATTTGTTGTAATGTTTTTAGGATTTGAAATGCTGCTGTTACTGCTTGCACAAAAAACTAAACTTAATGGATTCAATCAGCTTGTGATTGTTGTTATTATTATGAGTAGTATTGCGTACAGTATTGTTGAAATGATTAAGAAACCTGTTATGGTTACGCTTATATCACAAATGAACTCTTTAATACAAGCTAATCCAAAAGACACAAATGTACAATATCTTATTGAACAAGTTAATGTCCTGCGTGCCAATTATATATTAATACTTTTTCTTTCAGTATTTGTGATGGTACTAATTACCTATTGTGTTCTCTTTAAAAAGTATCTTTTTGGATTTCATATGAGTTATTACTTCACACTTGTATATGCAATACTTTTTTTAATGAAATATATACCAAATATTAATCAAAGTTTGCTGAGCTCATATTCAACGCTTATTATGGCAGGGTACTCTCTTTATCTTTGCAAAGAACTCTTTTATATAATGAAAAATAGAGGCAGAAACAGATCTATAATAGTTGTATTAATTGTGATACTATGTATTGTACTTCCGCTATTTTTACTTTTTATTCTAGGGGCATTAATGAGTTTTAGAGTGTTGAAAACATATAAAATAAAATGAAAAAAGGTATTGGGCTTTTAGCCTAATACCTTTTTTAGGAGAAAATTATGGCCATAATTTTAGTTGGATTTACAGGAGTTGGTAAGTCCACGATTGGACGAGAGATAGCACAGGAATTGAAGTTTAAGTTTATTGACTTAGATAACGAAATAGAGTGTAGAGAGAGAGAGTTAATTAAATCAATTTTTTCAAATCATGGAGAAGATTATTTTAGAAGTGTTGAGATTAGAATTCTAAAAGAAATAATAGGTGAAAATCTAGGGAGCATATCTGTTATTTCAACGGGCGGTGGTACTATTGAGAGTAGCGAGGCTAGAGAGGTTATTAAAAACGGAAATGTGGTGGTGTATTTACGATGTGATAAAACCTTAATTGAAAAAAGAAGAAGCGTCTTGAAAGATAGACCTATTCTTGAAAGGTGTGATTGGGAAGTTCGGTTTGAAGAGCGAGAAAAGTGGTATGAAAGTGTTTCAACCATAACCTATTTTGTAAGTGATATTTTAGAGGAAAATGCCCAAAATATTACTGCTGAACTAACAAAAATAATAAAGAAAACAATTAAATAAGAGTATAATATAATAATTTTGTTCATATTAAGATTGAAAAAAATGTGGAATTATGATAGAATTCACTAGATATACTAGAAGAAAATTATGGTGAAAAAATGCGAAATCGAATCATTGGAATATGTCTATTTGCGGTTACCCTATATGGTTTTTTTATTCTCACGTCTCAGTTTACAGAAATTAATACCGGAATGCTTGGCAATGTAGTAGAGTTTCTACTGTCGATGTTTTGCGGTATTTTGTCGTACGTATTTTTATTTATCCTTCTAGGTTACTCTCTTTTGATGATTGCCCTTAAAAACATTAAAATAAAAAAGCTAAAATTTATTGCAATAATTCTCACTTTTATTACTTTATCGATTCTTCTTGTCATTATACAGTCAAGTGAAGCTAATTTACATAAAAATTTCATTAATGAATTTTTAAGGGTTGGTGGAAGTGGAAATTCTGGCGGGATGCTAGGGTCAGCCTTTTTGATTGTCTTGTATCCATATTTAGGAACGATTGGGATTTATATTTGCGATAGCGCTATCCTAATTATTTCTCTACTTATTCTTTTTGAAGAAGCCCTTAAAAATAGTATTATTAATTTTTGGAGTGGCCGTAGTTCTCGTAGAGAAGCTCGAACTGCTTTAGCATTAGAGAGGGGAAAAGCTCGGGAACATAAAATGGCGGTTAAATTTGAGCGTGATTTACAAAAACAAAGAAAAAAAGAAAAATCCTTTGCGAATACCCCTATAGAAAAACATTTTGAAGTTGAAGATGAAAGTGTTCAGCCAATCCAAAATGTAAAGAAAAGAGATAAAATAGTAACTTTTCAACTAGATGATATGAAAGGAATGCTTAAAGAACCGCTAATTAAAGGCGAAAGACAAAAGATATCTCTATTTGAGTTAGATGATAAGCCTCAAACCGTTGATAAAAAATCTACTGAAATGAATACTCAGGGTGTTCAAGTACGCATAAAGCCGCCACAAAACTTACACAATACGAATGACAAAGAGAGTTTAGAAAAAGTTTCGGTAAATGATATTTTTGATGAAAAAAGAGTGTCTAAAGTGGACACCGAAAAGGAACGACTCTATTATCTGGATAAAATCATAAAATTAGAAGGTGCTCTTGCTCAGTATGGTATCGCTGCCACTGTGGTTAATTATGAAGTGGGACCTGTAATCACACGTTTTGAACTCTCAATAGAACAGGGGGTGCGTGTTAAACGTGTATCAAGTCTTTCCGATGATATCGCTATGATTTTAGAAGCTAAAAGCATTCGTATCGAGGCCCCGATTCCTGGAAAGAATCTTATTGGAATTGAAGTGCCTAATGGGGTGGCCGAACCCGTGTATTTTTCTGAAATAGTAAAAGATAAAGCATTTCAAGATAGTACATCGGAACTTTCTGTAATACTTGGAAAAGATATTATAGGTAAAAATGTGGTGATTGATCTTAAAAAAATGCCACATCTGCTTATTGCCGGCAGAACAGGAAGTGGAAAATCTGTGGGAATTAATACACTCATTAGCAGTATTTTACTTAAAAGTGGACCTGATAAAGTGCGTTTTATTATGGTTGATCCTAAAATGGTTGAGTTGATGCCTTACAACGATATTAAGCATCTTTTAGTCCCGGTAATTACAGAACCGAAGCTAGCCGCAGTTGCGCTACGTTGGGCAGTAAATGAGATGGAGGAGCGTTATAAAAAACTCTCTGCCTTAGGTGTAAGGAATATTGAGGGATATAATGGTAAAAATGTATCAGAATTCATGTATTATATCGTGATAATAATTGATGAGTTTGCCGATTTAATGATGGTAGCTCCAGGAACACTTGAAGAGTCCATAGCACGAATTGCTCAAAAAGCAAGGGCCGTTGGGATTCATCTTGTTATGGCAACACAAAGGCCTTCAACGGATGTTATTACAGGTACAATTAAAGCGAATTTGCCCTCAAGAATATCATTTTCTGTAGCGTCTCAAATTGATTCTCGAACGATTTTAGACCAAACAGGTGCCGAAAAGCTTCTAGGAAAAGGTGATATGCTTTATTCAGAATCAAGTTCTCCAAATCTTGTACGAATACAAGGTGCGTTTATATCAGATGATGAAGTAATAAAACTCACTGAACATTTAAAAAAATTAGGGGAACCAAACTATAATGAGGAAATTATTTCTGAAACAACCAGTATATCTGGTGATGTTGATGATATGTATGACCAAGCTGTGGCTCTTCTTGAAGGAGAGAGTAAAGTATCTACTTCTTATTTGCAAAGAAAACTTAAGGTAGGGTACTCACGAGCTGCACGTATTATTGATCAGTTACAAGAGAATGGTATTATCAATGATAATAAAGAGGTGATGTAAAGTGATTATTCTTGGTTCGAAATCATCTAGAAGATATGAGTTACTCTGTGAATATTTTCATGATATTAAAGTAGTGGCACCTGAGATAGATGAGAAAAATATTTTTAATCTATCACCGATTGATTATGTCTCATGGTTGTCGAAGGAGAAAAACCTTGCGGTACTTAAGATGATTGATGAGAGCGAAAAAGGTAATCTTGTTGTCACAGCCGATACTATAGTTGTTTATAAGGGCACGATTTTAGAAAAGCCTAAAGATAAATCTGAAAATCTGTTATTTTTGGAAGTACTAAATGGGAATACACACGCGGTTTATACTGCGGTAAGCATTTATTTCAATGGAACAGTTGAGAGCTTTATTAGTTCAACTAAAGTAAGTTTTTATAAGCTTGAAAAAGAGCAACTAAAATGGTATGTAGATACAGAAGATGGTCTAGATAAAGCTGGTGGATATGGTATACAGGGAAAAGGGAAAATTTTAGTTAAAAAAATTTCAGGGGACTATTATAGTGTAATGGGATTTCCTATTGCTGAGTTTTATCACTATGTTATCAACAATAATTGGCATGCAGCACTGAGCTAATATGATTGGGAAGGAAAAAAAATGGCAAAAAAGACAAGCTTTTTTAAAAAATTAACAGAGATATTTTCGGAGGATATTGGAATAGATTTAGGTACAGCGAATACACTGGTTTGCGCTAAATCGCAAGGTATACTTATTTCAGAGCCTTCTGTAGTTGCGATGAATTTGAAAACAGATGAGATATTTGCAATTGGAAGAAGTGCGAAAGAAATGCTTGGGAAAACCCCAAAACATATTGAAGCTATTAAACCTCTTAAAGATGGCGTCATTGCGGACTATGATATGACAGAAAAAATGCTTAAGAATTTTTTGCAGAAAGTTAAAAAACGTAAATTTTTCGGCTCACAGCGTGTTATTATTTGTGTACCTGCTGGCGTAACCCATGTTGAAAAGCGTGCGGTTCAAGAGGTTGTAAGGGAAGCAGGCGCACGAGAAGCCCTTCTTATTGAAGAGCCTATGGCAGCAGCAATTGGTGCGGGGCTCGATATTTTTCGCCCTGATGGATACTTAATTGTAGATATTGGTGGAGGAACTTCAGAAATAGCTGTGATATCACTTGGTGGGATTGTCATCACCTCGTCACTTAGACTTGCTGGAAATAAAATTGATGAAGCGATCATTAATTTTGTAAGAAAAGTGCATAATGTAAATATTGGAGAGCAAACTGCAGAAGAGATTAAAATTGCTGTAGGTTCTGCAATGAGACTCGAAGAAGTTAAAACGATGGTAGTAAATGGAAGAAGTGCCATTACAGGACTTCCTTGTAACTTTGAAATTTCGTCACGTGAAGTTGAACCTGTAGTCGGCGACATTTGTGATCAAATTGTAGATGAGATTAAAGCTATATTGGAGCAAGCACCTCCCGAAATCTCAGCAGATATCAATAAGCGAGGTATCGTTATAGCGGGTGGCGGAGCATTGATTCCAAATATTGATAAGAAATTCGCGAAACTCTTAAATTTGCCTGTAACGATATCAGAAAACCCCTTGAACGCTGTTATTAATGGAATTTATAAAGTTTTAGAGAATTATGAAGAGTATAAAGATGTTTTAGTTACTGAAATTCAAGAGTATAACTAAAAGTGAGAATCAATAAGTTTTTAGCAATGCATGGCATTGCATCAAGGCGAATGATTGATAGACTCGTTGAAAATGGTAAAGTTAAAGTGAATGGTGAAGTTGCATCACTTGGGCAAGAAGTGAGCGACAAAGATAGTATTAGTGTCGATGGAAAAAAAATAGATATAACAAAGAGCATTAATTTTGAATATTATCTCCTTAATAAGCCACTTTCAGTTTTATGTACTTTAAAAGACGAAGCTCGTGGTAGACTAAAAGTTACGGATATTGTAAAGAGTAAAGAGAGAATTTACCCTGTTGGAAGACTTGATTACATGACAGAAGGGCTGATTATTTTGACAAACGATGGAGAGATTGTAAATAAGCTGTTACATCCGAGTCGGCAGGTTTGGAAGCAATACTATTGTATCGTGGATAGTCCCATTCTTGAAGAACATATAGGGAAATGGAAGAAAAGTATTGTTTTAGATGATGGACCAACACTTTCTGCAAAAATCAAAAGAGATTCAAAAAGAAATGATGCAATATTTATTGAAATTGCTGAAGGGCGAAATCGCCAAATTCGACGTATGATGGGGTATTTCAGATACAGTGTAAAGTATCTCCAAAGACTTAGAATTGGCGAAATAGAGCTTGATAAAGACTTAGTGGTTGGTAAATATAGACGGTTAACCGAAAAAGAGATTAACTATCTTCGTTCACTTTAGGAGGAACTATGTTAAGACCCAAAGTATTAATTATTACGACTGGTGGAACCATTGCAGAAGGTAAAAATGAAGAGGGAAAATTAGTGCCGCTTTTATCAGGAGAGGCACTAATTGATATTTTAGAAGAAAAATTTCAAATCAGAAAACTAGCTGAAATTGAAATCATTCGTTTTTGTAATGAAGATAGTTCACAGCTTAGTATGAACGATTGGGAAGGACTTTCTGAACTCGTTAGTCAAGAACTCGAAAAAGAGTATGATGGCATTGTTATTACACATGGAACGGATACACTTGTGGAAGCTGCTTATTTTCTTGACTTAACCATAGACAGTAAAAAATCTGTAGTATTTGTTGGCGCACAGCGACCAGCAACAGATCCATATTCTGATGGCCCAACCAACTTAAAAGATGCAATACTTCAAGTAATTTCACATGAAGCAAATTGGGGAGTCACCATAACGATGAATCAAATGATACACGATCCACGTTATGTGGATAAAACGCATACTTTCAATGTTAATGGATTTGATTCAGGGGATAAGGGTTATTTAGGTCAAATATTTTTAGATAGAATGCTTAAAGTCAAGGATAAACTCAGTAGAATACACCTTCCTATTATTAAACCTCTTGCAAAAGTGGGGTTTTTTTCGATGTATTCAGGGGCTACAGGTAGCGAAATATACTTTCAAGTAGATAATGAAAAAATAGAGGGGTTAGTTGTTGAAGGGTTTGGGCTTGGAAACGTTAATGAAAATGTATATCATGCATTGAAATATGCTATTAGTAAAGGTGTAAAAGTTGTTTTAACTAGCCGAATAAAAAATGAAATGGTATATCCAATATATGGCTGCTTAGGTGGCGGCGTATCCCTTCAAGATATTGGCGTAATATTTGGTTCGGATTTAACGGGTCCCAAAGCTAGAATTGCCTTAACACTTCTTTTAAGTCTTGGGAGCGATAATTTGCAAGAAGAGTATAATAGCCTATGAAAATAGGAGGCTATAGAACACTTTCAACCGTCGATTATCCGGGAAAAATTGTGGCAACAATTTTTACTGTAGGGTGTAATTTTTGGTGTGAATATTGTCATAATTATCAATTCATTAATGAAACAGAGTATCAAGAATGGCTGAATTTTGATGAGGTACTCTCACATTTGAAAAAAAGAGAAAATCTTTTAGATGGTGTGTGCATTACGGGTGGTGAACCTCTTATTCATTTTGAGAACATTGTTGAAATGATTAAGCAAATCAAAAAAGCTTGTCCAAGCTTTAAGATAAAACTCGACAGTAATGGAAGTTCTCTGAGTAAAATAAAGGCGATTACCCCCTATATTGACTATATTGCCGTTGATTTTAAAGGATTTGATTATTATAATTACTCAAAAGCTCCAATAGAACTTGAAGCAATTATTCATTACCTTAGTAGTGTCAAAATGCCCTATGAGATACGCCTGACACTCTATCCAGAGTATTTTCCTAAAAAAGATTTTGATAAAGTAGTCAAGATACTTAAAAATGCAGAAAAAGTCTCAATACAGCAATATAAAAGCGAGAATGTTAGAGTAGTAAAAACTCCATATTCACATGATGTATTAAACGATTTAAAAGAGCGATTTGAAAAGTACGGTTCAAGCGTTACAGTAAAATACTAAAGGAGTGTTTATGGCAAACAAATATCGGTTCTATGGACATCTCATGACTGTTATATTGAAATTATTGAAAATGACCATAAAAGTCTATTTATACAAATCGAAAGATTATGTAGAAGGAGGAACATATATTTATGTTTTTTGGCATCAATATCTCTATGGACCGAGTGTTTCAATAGATAAAATTCGTGTTGAAAAGATCGCTACACTTGCGAGCCCCTCAAATGATGGAGAGATTATTTCGACCGTTTTAAAAAATTTTGGATATAAAGTTGTTCGTGGTTCCTCGAATGATAAAAACGTAGGAAGTTTACTTTCACTTATTAAATTATTGAAAAAGGGTTATAGTATTGGCACGCCTGTTGATGGACCAAAAGGGCCAATTTTTGAAGTTAAACCCGGGTTGGTTTACCTTGCTCAAAAAACAGGAATACCGATAGTGCCAATAGGACTTGCTTATTCAAATTATTGGTCTTTTGAAAAAGCGTGGGATAAATTTAAGTTACCAAAACCCTTTTCTAAAATTGCGGGAACGTTACTTGAACCTATATACATTCCGAGTGAGATGAACATAGTTGAGGCATGTATTATGGTTAAAAATCAAATTGACCTTGCCAATTTAAAAGCTGAAAAGATACTGTAAGGAGAGCGAATGAATGATAAATTTTATGTCACAACAGCCATCGCTTATGTAAATGGAGCCCCACATATTGGGTTTGCATTAGAAGTAATACAAGCGGATGTTTTGGCCAGATATAATAGACTGTTAGGGAAAGAGGTTTTTTATTTAACAGGTGTGGATGAACATGGTGTAAAGCTCTATGAAACAGCACAAAAAGTAGGCGTGGACACTCAATCTTACGTAGATAGTAACGCGATTAAGTTTGAAAAATTGAAAGAAGAGCTGAATCTTTCAAATAGCGATTTTATTCGTACTACGAGTGAAAGGCATAAACGTGGAGCTCAAAAAATTTGGACTAAAATGTTTGAAAAAGGTGATATTTATAAGCATAGCTACGATGGGAAATACTGTGTAGGATGTGAAGCCTACTTAACAGAAAAAGATTTAGATGAAAATGGAAATTGCCTGATACATATGACAAAACCGACTATCATACAGGAAGAAAATTATTTTTTTAAACTTTCAAAGTATTCTGAAAGAATAAAATCGGCCATTTTAAGTGACGATCTCAAAATAGTTCCTGAGAGTAGAAAAAATGAGATGCTAAGTCTAAGTGGGGATGGGCTTCATGATGTAAGCTTCTCAAGACCAAAATCGGCGCTTCCATGGGGAATAGATGTTCCTCAGGATGAAACTCAGGTGATGTATGTGTGGTGCGACGCTCTTTCCAACTATATCACGGCATTAGGGTATGAGCATGAGAGTAAGAATTTTCAAAAATTTTGGCCAGCAAGTGCTCAAATAATCGGGAAAGATATATTGAGATTTCACGCTGGAATATGGCCGGGAATGTTAATGTCGGCTGAACTCCCACTTCCAAAAAAATTATTTGTACATGGATTTATCACTTCAAATGGCCAAAAGATGTCGAAATCTATTGGAAATGTGATTAATCCAGTCGAAGAGATTGAAAAATATGGAGTAGATGCATTTAGATATGTTCTTATTCGTGATACACATTATGGAAATGATGGCGATTATACAGAAAAATCAGCTGTGATGCGTATGAATACAGATCTTTCTAATGATCTTGGAAATCTACTTAATCGAACACTTGGGATGATGAAAAAGTATTTTGATTCTGTATTGCCTGAGAGTTTTGAAAGTGCTGTGATTGACAGTGATATTGAAACATTGTTTACTCAATGCATAGAAAGATATCATCAAAATATGAATGAGTTCCAGCTTTCAAAGACATGTGAAAATGTATGGGAATTTGTATCAAGGCTGAATAAATACATTGATGAAACAGCCCCTTGGACGCTTGCAAAAGATGAGAGCAAAAAGGCAAGACTCGGACAAGTGATGAGAGTATTAATTGAAGGATTAGAAAAAATTTCTATACTCATTTTTCCTGTAATGCCAGGAACTACACCGAAAATTTTAGAGCAACTTAATTTACTCAGCGGTAAAGACATGGAGAGTTTAAATTTTAATGGCATTGAAATTTTTGGGAAAATTCCACCAGGGCATAGAGTGAATAGTGCAGAACCAATTTTTCCGAGAATTGAACTAGAGATAAAATAGTATTTTTTTATATAGTTTAATAGGGGAGGTATTTATGCAACATGTAAGAAAAGCCGTTATACCAGCAGCAGGGCTTGGTACACGATTTTTGCCAGCTACAAAGGCTCAACCTAAAGAGATGTTGACCATTGTGGATAAGCCTGCAATTCAGTACATTGTTGAAGAGATTATTGGGGCAGGAATTCGAGATATTACTATTATTACCGGAAGAATGAAGCACTCGATAGAGGATCATTTTGATTATAATGTTGAGCTAGAAAATGAACTGAGTAAAAAAGGAAAAAACGAACTGCTTAATCTTGTACGTTCGATTTCAGAATATGCTAACGTATATTTTATAAGACAAAAATCTCCACTTGGTTTGGGTCACGCAGTTCTCACTGCAGAGCACCACATAGATAATGAACCCTTTTTGGTAGTTCTTGGAGATGATATTGTAGATAGTCCCATTCCTGTAGCTAAGCAACTGCTTCAGGTAAGAGCAAAATATCTTGGCGGAAGTGTCATTGGAGTGCAACAAGTTGATAAATCACAAGTAAGTTCTTATGGAATTATTAAGCCAGGCCAAAGATTGGATGCTAAAACTGTTCTTATGGACGATTTTTTAGAAAAGCCCCCTATTGAGCAAGCACCTTCTAATCTTGCATGTTTAGGAAGATATGTTCTTGAACCACAAATTTTTGAATATATTAAAAAAACAACTCCAGGAGCAGGGGGAGAAATTCAGCTTACAGATGCAATCTTAAGAATGATAAAAAATGGAGATAAAGTTATGGCTTATGATTTTGATGGGAAACGCTATGACACTGGAGATAAATTTGGCTATATTCAAGCAAATATTGAATATGCTATGAAACATCCAGAAATTCAAGTGAGATTAAAAAAATATTTACAAGAGTATGTAAGAACACTTTAGAAAATCCCTTTCTAGGGATTTTTCTATTAAAATTGGGAGCTAATATGGACAATAGAGGAATAGGAGTATTTGATTCAGGTGTAGGTGGACTTACAGTTTGTTCCAGCCTTCATAAGATGCTTCCGCAAGAGGATATATATTATTTTGGGGATTTAGCTCATGTCCCTTATGGGAATAAATCTCAAAAACTTATCCAACACTATAGCATGCAGATTTCAAAATTTCTAATTGAAAAAAATATTAAGTTGCTTGTAATTGCCTGCAATACAGCAACAGCGTATGCCTTAGAATATCTTAAAGAAAATTTAAACATTCCTGTAATTGGTGTAGTTGAACCAGGCTCTAAAGAGGCGATTAGAGTAAGTAAATCTCGTAATATTGGGATAATTGGCACCCTTGGAACGGTCAATAGTGAAGCCTATATTAATTCAATTTATGCACTGGATCATCAAGTAAGATTATATCAACAAGCGTGTCCTTTGTTTGTGCCTATTATTGAAGAGGGCATTTTAGAGGGTAAAATTGCGGAAGAAATTATTTTGCATTATCTCTCAGATATATCTAAGGAGGTGGATACCATTGTTCTTGGCTGTACACATTATCCTCTTTTGAAAAAAACCATTGCCAAAATTATTAACAAAAACATCACTTATGTAGATTCAGCTCAAGTGGTAGCGCAAACTGTATTTTGGCAATTAAAAGAGTCCCAAATGCTAAATTCAAAAGTGGAAGGAAAGTTAGAGTTTTATGTGTCAGACAGTCCAAAAATGTTCAGAAATTTTTTAAAACTTCTAGAATTTGAAGATAGCCGTTATACGATACATGAAGTGAATTTAGAAAATTAGGAGGAATCTATGAATAAAAATTCTGAAAAATATTGGGATATTGTACTAAATGCGATGTCTGAAAATCTTAAAAAAAGACAAATGGTGCCCTACATAGTAAGTACGATGCTAGATGCTAAAGCGCTGCTTAAAACACTTATAAAAGAAGGCGATTGTATTGCTTGGGGAGGGTCAGAAACTCTCAGTGGAAGTGGGATTATCTCTGATATTAAAGCTAATAATACGATTACGTACATTGATCGTCTAGAGGGAAAAACGCCTGAAGAAATTACTCGAAAATGTTTAGATTCTTTAAGAAGTGATGTGTTTTTGATGAGCTCGAACGCTATAACAAAGCAAGGGGAACTGCTTAATGTTGATGGAAAAGGCAATCGTGTTCAAGGGTTGATAATGGGGCCCAAAAGCGTTGTAGTGATTGTAGGAATTAATAAAGTAGTTGAAAATATTGATGAGGGTTATCAAAGAATTAGAAATATTGCGGGGTCAATGAATGCACTAAGGCTTGATAGAAAAACTCCTTGTAAAGTAACGGGTAAATGTCATGAGTGTTTTGCCCCAGAGTGCATGTGTGCCAATATTGTATTGACGCGTTATTCTTATGTAAAAGAGAGAATAAAAGTTATCTTAGTAAAAGAATGTTTAGGATTTTAATAGAATTGTGAGACGAAGCTTTTAGACGTTAAAAATATTTAATTCTTACGGATATTTTATATTACTATTATAGGCAAACTCTGATATAATATGAGTATCAGAAGTAGGGAGAGAGAAATGAAACATAAAATACTCGTCGTCATCGAAAACTTTGACGAATTAGGATATATTTCAGATAATTTAAAGAGCGATTTTCAAGTTTTCACAGCCAATACACTAGAAGAGACAGTTGAAATGATAAGAAAATTTCAACCTAATATTCTCCTCGTTGATTCGAGTTTACCAAAAATTTCAGGTGCGGAGCTGTGCCGACAAATAAAAAAATCGTCGTTAAAGTCTGCTACTCCGTTGATAATACTATCCACTGACAGAAGTAAAGAGAGTGAAGCGTTGGCATTAGAATCTGGTGCGATTGATTATATTTCTAAGCCGTTAAATTACAGAATTTTAAAGCTTCGAGTGGATAATATTATTCAATCGAGTTTAGAACAAAAAAATCTAAAAGATATGATTCAAATAAGAACACATGAACTTGAAAAAATTCAAAACAATATGATTAATACTATATTAATGATTTCAGAGTATAGAGACCCTGAAACTAGTGCACATATCGTTAGAATCAAACATTACGTACTTGCAGTGGCTCAAAAAATGAGAGAAAATTCAAAGTTTTCCAATATGTTAACATCAAAATTTATTAAAACAATCTATGATGTGTCACCACTACATGATATCGGAAAAATTATTATTTCAGATTCAGTACTTTTGAAGCCAACTGAATATACAGTTGAAGAGCGACATGTGATGGAGAAGCATACGTTGTATGGAGCCTATATTGTCGAGTTGATTGAAAAGGGAATTGAAGATAATTTTTATCTTGAAATTGCACATAATATTATACTTCACCATCATGAAAAATGGGATGGAACAGGCTATCCTGAGGGGCTAAAAGGGGCTAATATTCCGCTATGTGCAAGAATTATGGCTGTAGCAGATACCTTTGATGCTCTTATTACTAAAAAAAGCTATCGAGAAGCTTCGAGTTTTGAAGATGCGTTTGCTGAAATTAAAAGTCTAAGCGGTAGAAAACTCGACCCAGATGTGGTTGATGCTTTTCTAGCTGTTAAGGAAATTATTGTCAAAATTGTTCAAAAATATAGCGAAGTTCTAGAAACTTCAAATTTATTAGATATTCGTTTAAGTGGTGATTAAATTATTATTGAGTTATATATTGGGAAAGGAGTTTTTATGAATAAAAGATATTCTCTATGTATTATTTCAAGTGATCCAAAAGAGTATGAAATAATAAGAGAAATAAATAGCGAGATTTTTGAAAGTCATATTTATACAAAAGGAGTAGAGATCCTTGAAGCATTAAGTACAAATAGATCAGATGGTATTGTCATAGATACAGATATTTTAGATATTGACTGGCAAGTACTTATAAAAAAATATCGTGAGCATGCTAAGGAAAATGCTCTTCCAATTATGGTGGCAAGTTCTCAAAAATCTTCTTATATAGAGCATCAAGCTTATGAATTAGGGGTCGAAGAATTCCATCAGAAACCTCTTTCGGCAAAAATTTTTAGGTTAAAATGTCAGAGAGTTATGAAAAGAGTTGAGGAAAAATCAAGTTTTTCCAGCATGCTAAATCTGCTTAATCATGAGATTGAAAATATTCAAAATAATTTGATTAAGACGATGAATTTAGTTGCTTTAGTTAAAGGACCAGAGTCTCCGGAGCATATGATACGGATTAAAAATATTTCTATTGCGCTTGGGCAAAAACTTTCTACCCATCCTTTATATGAAAAAATTATTACAAAAAAATACTTAAAATATCTTTATGAATTAGCTCCAATGCATGATATAGGGTATTTGCTTCTGTCGGAAGGCATTGTAAAAAGGCTTCATAAAGAAAGATTGAGTGATTTAGAATTAAATGAAATAAAATGTCATGCAGAATTGGGAAAAGAAATCATAAAGAATATTTCCGAGAAGGTAGAGGATAATCTTTTTCTAGATATTGCTAAAGAGGTGACATCATTTCACCATGAAGCTTGGGATGGCAGTGGATATCCTCGAGGAATTAAAGGAGATGCAATACCTATATCAGCTCAAATAGTCCATATTGCAGAATTGTATGACGTTTTAACAAATAAAGAATATATATGTGATATAGAAGTTGAAAAAAGGGAACTGGTCTACTCTCATTTGAGTGCACTAGAGGTACTAAAGAGTTTAAGTGGAAATATATTTTCTCCTGTGCTTGTTGACTTTTTTATGGAGATTGCTCCTGTTGTTGAGAAAATTGCAAAAGAATATCCGACAAAAGACGTTTAATTGCGTCTTTTGTCTTTTCAGAGGAGTGGTAAAATTTCAATTGGATTGTCAACTAATTATTGGACAAAATTGAAAAGATGCAGCTGTCCTAAATTTTTTTTGGCGGCATGTATCCAATAAAACCATGTAAACGAATTGCATTATACCAATTGATATAATCAGCAAGCTGTAGTTTAAGTCCTTCAAATGTGTTGAATGTCATCAGATTTACAAATTCAGTTTTAGTATCTTATAAATAGCATCTGAAACGGCATTATCATACGGATTTCCCTTTGCACTTAAAGAACGGGTTATTTCAAAAGCTTTTAGTAATTTATAGATAGCATCAATTTTGAATTCACTACCCCTATCAGTATAATAAAGTGTGATTTTTTTTAATGAGACTTGAATACTGCTAAAAGCTTCAAGTAACAGATTAGTATTCTTGTGTACTTCAGCACTATGACCTATGATTTCTCTATTAAACAAAT
>JAPLKR010000091.1 GCA_026387965.1 Fusobacteriota bacterium
CCTCACCATCCATGGGAAAGAGGAACTAACGAGAATACAAATGGATTATTAAGGCAGTATTTTCCAAAAGGAACGGACTTCAATACTATTTCAGATAAAGAAATTAGAAACGTAGCTACTCAATTGAATAACAGACCAAGAAAAGTACTTAATTACAAAACGCCCCATGAAGTTTTCTGGGCGGACCTCAATTCTCAATTAAGTTGCACTTAATTTGACAATTGAAGAAGTATAAAATATATTAAGTTAACATAATATATTTTTGTTTATCCATATATAAGTCCATTTTTAAAGGGGACTTATATGTTGTTGAAAAGTAGATTAAGAACTAATTAATATCCACTCCATGTCCTCGGATTTAACTCTTTTTTCTAAGCAGTTTATCATTTGTCTATAATATGGTATAATATAGCTATAATTGTTATGAAAGGGTAACTCATGAGAGATAAAAAATTTGAAACACGAACCTTAGAAGAACTTATTGTTCCTGAAGATATTAAGAATTATGAAGTGAAGGAGTACTACTGGATTGTAGGAGTAATCTTTAAAAGTGTACTGAAACGTTACTTTTTCGAATCGCCTAAAGATATGATGTTAAATAAAGGTGATAAAGTTATTGTTGATACTGTAAGAGGACAAGAGATGGGGGAGATATATCTCGCACCCACTAAATTGCATAATACTAAGCTTATCTTGCCTGTAAAGCCTGTACTAAAAAAAGCTACACAAGAGGAAATCAATAAAAGTGAAAAGCAAATAGGAGAAGCAAGAGAAGCTCTCAAACTATGCAAAAAACTTGTATCTCAGCTAAAACTTGAAATGAAACTTGTATTATCGGAATATACTTTTGATAAATCAAAATTGATTTTTTATTTCTATACGGATGGTAGAGTAGACTTTAGGGATTTACTCAAAGAGCTCGCTGTGGCGTTTAAAATTAGAATAGAACTTAGGCAAATCGGTGTGAGAGATGTTGCTCGTATCCTTGGAGATTACGGAATATGTGGACAAGAACTTTGTTGTAGAACTCACATCAATAAATTTGAGTCTATTTCAATTAAAATGGCTAAAACGCAAGGATTAATTACTAATCCTTCTAAAATATCAGGGTGTTGTGGTAAACTCCGTTGTTGTCTTGCATTTGAAAATGAGCAATATAAGGAGATTATGCTTGATTTTCCTAAATTAAAGCAAGAAGTTAGAACCGCTGATGGAATAGGAAAAGTACTTTCAATTAACCCAATTTCTCGAGAATTATTCATCCATATCGAAAATGGGGGAAACAGCGTATACAAGCTGGATGATATAAAATTTGAAAATGAAGCTTGCGGTGGCTGTAGTAAAGAAAACTGTAACAGTAATCCTAAAGATGAAAAAACAGAGTAATCTCTATACTTGTGAAGTGAAAGAGGATCTAGATTCTCTTTATTTCATTATTCAAAAAAAAATATTTGGACGTTTTTCTGAAGATCCTATTAATTTAGTTAAATTTGCAAAATCATTCATCAAGCAAGAGGGTACAATTCTTGATATTGGAACAGGAACAGGTATTATTCCCCTTGCAATTTGTGTAAATTTATTGTCTTATAAAAATATTATAGCTATTGAGAAAAATTATATTATGTCAGAGATGGCTAAAAGAACTTTTGAGATTCAAAATATCATGAATATCACAATTATTAATCAAGATATTATGTATTATAATCCAGAACAAAAATTTGATGTTGTTTTCTGTAATCCTCCTTATTTTAAAACGAATTATGGAAAGCTTCCAAAAAATTCGATCAAAAAAATGGCTCGATTTGAGTGTGATATAACTCTAGAAAAAATTATTTTTAAAGTCAAGCATATTTTGAATCATGAGGGACTTTTCTTCATGTGTCATTTAGAGTCAAGAAAAGATGAAATCTCACGGCTGCTTGTCAAATACTCTTTACGCTGTGACATGTATTTCAAAATAAATAGTGAGAGCACGCTAATATTTTTTAAAATTTCACATCAATTATAATGGGGAGAAATTATGAGTGAAAAATTTATACTTTATACACCCTTCGAGGCTACTGGCGATCAGCCAGTAGCTTTGTCGCAATTAACAGAGGGGCTTGTCAAAGGTGAAAAATTTCAAACTCTTTTAGGAGTCACAGGAAGTGGTAAAACTTTTACAATTGCTAATGTCATTCGTAATGTAAATAAACCAACCTTAGTCCTCGCTCCAAATAAAACACTTGCGGCTCAACTTTATAAGGAGTATAAAGTGTTCTTTCCAGAAAATAGAGTTGAATATTTTGTTTCTTACTATGATTATTTTCAGCCCGAATCATACGTTAAAAGAACAGATACCTACATTGAGAAAGAAGTTTCTATTAATGATGAGATAGATCGTATGAGATATTCGGCGATTGCATCCATTACAACACGCAGAGATACCATTATTGTTGCTTCTGTATCTGCTATATATAATCTTGGGGATCCTAAAAATTATAAATCTAACTCTGTAACTATTGGGCAAACAGCAATGCTTAACCGTCGAAAAAACATTTTAGAAAAGCTTATTCATATGAAATATGAACGCAATGATACGGTTCTTGAAAAGGGAAAGTTTTTATCAAAAGGTGAGATTCTTGAAATATCCCCCATGTACTACCCAAATGCATACAGAATAGAATTTTTTGATGAAGATATTGAACGCATTGTAGAAATTGACCCCATTACCAAAAAAGTGATTGCTAAACTAAATGAAATATGGCTACTTCCAAATACTTTTTATACGATTCCAAAAAATACACTCGACGATATTACTGTGTTGATTCAAGAAGACAAAGTAAAACAAGTGGATTATTTTAAGGAAAACAACTTACTTATTGAAGCTCAACGAATTAATGAACGTGTAAATTATGATTGCGAAATGCTAAAAGAGATTGGATATTGCAAAGGGATTGAAAATTATTCTTATTATCTTTCAGATAGAGAGATAGGGGACGCACCCTATTCATTGATGGATTTTTTTCCCAAAGATTTTCTGCTTGTCGTAGATGAATCACATATTACCATACCACAAGTACGAGGGATGTATAATGGTGATCGAAGTCGAAAATTATCACTAGTTGAAAACGGATTTCGTCTTCCAGCAGCACTCGAAAATAGGCCTTTACAATTCAATGAATTTTTAATGAAAATTAATCAAGTAATATTTGTCTCAGCAACTCCAGCAGATTTCGAATTAGAGTGTACTGGTGGAGCATTTGTTGAACAACTCATACGCCCTACAGGACTACTTGACCCAAATATAGAAATCCTTCCTACAAAATATCAAATTGATACACTTCTTACTGAAATGAAGAAACGTATCGATAAAAAAGAGAAGGTTTTGGTAACTACGCTTACTAAAAAATTAGCAGAGCAAATTACTGATTACTATCAAGATATTGGATTGCGAGTTCGTTACCTTCACTCAGATGTCGATACACTTGATAGAATTCGGCTTCTTGAAGAGTTTAGAAATGATGAGTTTGATGTTATTATAGGAATTAATTTACTTAGAGAAGGGCTTGATATACCGGAAGTAAGTCTTGTTGCAATCTTAGAAGCGGATAAAGAGGGATTCTTACGTTCTTACCGCTCACTAATTCAAACCATAGGGCGCGCTGCAAGAAATGTTAATGGAACAGCCATTTTGTTTGCTGATACGATGACTAAGTCAATTATACAAGCCGTTAGCGAAACAAAAAGACGTAGAGAAGCTCAAAATCAACACAATATAGACCATAATATTACGCCAAAAAGTATCATTAAAATGAAGGATTCCATTTTTACCGATATAGAAATGTTAAAACAAAGGATATTTGGAACAAAGGATATTAAAAATATTACACGTAACTTAACTTTAGATAAAATTAAGAAAAAAATTTCAGAAAATTCAGAAAAAATGAACCATTATGCTATTGAACTAAATTTTGAAAAAGCCATTGAACTACGCGAAGAGATAAAACAGTTAAAATCCATTCTTATAGAACTATAAATTAATATTTAAAAGGAGACTCATGGGACACTTAAAAAAAAATATTAAGTCTAATTTAATACTAGGTTTTTTTGCAGTATTGCCGTTAACGATAGTTGTTTTTTGCTTATATTTCATTTATAATTTTATCTATCATATCGTATCGCCATTTATCAATATTTTTAAAATAGACTCGATCATTTTAAAAAATCTCATTGTACTCGCATCAATAATTGTATTTTTAATTATAATTTTCATTCTCGGACTCTTAATGAGAACACGACCAGGAAGATTTTTGTGGAAGCATTTAGAGAGTGCAACGCTTGAAAAAATTCCAGGATATAAAGCTATTAATGAGACTGTCTCACATTTTAAAAAATCTGATGAAAAAGAAGGGGCATTTCAACAAGTAGGGTTTCTAGACCCTTACGGAAGTGATGCCTTGATGATTGGATTTATTACAGCAGAAACAGATGAACGTTACACGGTGTTTGCTCCTTCAAGTCCCAATCCTACAAGCGGATACGTCTATCATATAAAAAAGGACAAATTTTTGCTGCTTAAAAATACCAAAATGGATGAGGGGCTTCGTGCTATTATCAGTTGTGGTATAGGAACAGAATATTTAGAAGAGGGGATCGAAAGTATGATCGAATCGAGGAAGGGAAAATGCGAAACTTTATAAAAACAACTTTTATTTATGGGGTATTTGCAATACTTCCGCTTATTTTACTCTATATAATTCTAAAAGTAATTTATGACATTATAGGTATTTTTACCACGCCCACTGTAGAACTCCTCGGAATTGCTAGAATAACTCACAGTTATTTTTTAGGAAATATCATTTTAATTATTTTTTTAATTATTGTGGCTTTTATCATTGGAATATTTTTACAAACCTCAATTGGAAAAATTTTATTTGAAATATTAGAAGAAAAAATTTTCAAACTACTCCCAGGCTATTCAATTCTAAGAACTGCTGCAAAACAATTTGGCAGTGAAAATGAAAGTATTGGTAGTGGAACAAAAGTAGTACTTGTAAGTCTTTTTGATTCACAAACTCTTTGTACAGGTTTTCTTGTAGATGATTCAAATGTAACTCTTAAAACTATATATATTCCCAGCGCTCTACATCCATTTCAAGGTACTTTCTATTTAATTCCTACTGAAAGAGTTTTCATCTTAAATGATGTTAAAACTGAAGAAGGTTTTAAAAGTGTAATTGCCTGTGGTGTGGGAGCAGATAAATTCAATAGAATGATAAAAGTTCAATATGAGGAATTTTTAATGAAAAAAGGAGGGGCCATTGAAGAACAATAAAAATAACTTTGTAAAATCTAGTTTTATTCTTGGTCTTCTTGCAATCATTCCGATTGTAGTAATTTTTTTATTTTTCCAAATTATTCTTAATATGGTCCTTTCTGTTTGTTGGCCACTACTTCATAGCTTTGGTGTAGATAGAATTATTGGAGATTATTTATCAGCTATTTTATCCTTAATTATTATATTGGTAATATTATATGTCATTGGCGGATTTGTTAAGACAAGTTTCGGGCTTAAATTCTTTGAATTTGTAGAAGAGTCGATGTTTATCCATCTGCCGGGATATAAAAAGCTTAAAACAGTCATCATGCAATTTCAAAAAAGTGATGCTAAAAAAATGTTTGAAAGAGTCGCTGTTGCTGACATATTTGGAACTGGTGTATACAATGTTTGTTTTATTACAGGAGAATCAGTTAGCCGCTTTGTAATATTTGTGCCTACATGTCCACAACCGATAGCGGGGTTCTCATATTATTTATCAAAAAGCAGAGTAATTATTACAAAGAATATTCAGCTACAAGAAGCTCTTAGAACAACAGTAAGTTGTGGTGTGGGTACTGGCAAAATAATTCAAGAAGTTTTAAATGCAACACGAATCAATGTCCGATAATATATGTTATGTCTTTTTTATTGTTTCCCTATTATCTATTATAATGTAAGGAGTTTTCTTATATGACACAAAATCTGATCTCTTATGATATTATTATTGCAGGAGCTGGCCCAGCGGGTCTTCTTCTTGCTAGTGAGCTTTCTGAAAAGTATTCTATCTTATTGTTAGAAAAGAACAAAATTGGTACTACCAATAAAAGTTGGTTAACTTATAAAGATCGTTTTAAACGTCTTGGCTTTTCTGATTCTTTTATTCTAAATGAATTCAAACAGTGGAATTTTAAAATTCAAAATAGTGAACTCTGTATCGAAGATAATTATATCTGTATCGATGAGTCAAAATTTTTGCTTTATTTAAAAGATATAGCATTTAAAAATGGTACAGTATTTCTTGAAGATACTCCCCTCACGTCCTATGCGTACACTGCAAATTCAATCAGTGTAAATAATAAATATAAATCAAAATTGTTAATTGATTGTTGCGGCATCAATTCTCCCATTCTTGAAAAGAACAAACATTTAATTAAAGAGTCATTATATATTAACTGTTATGGGTATATTGGTGAGTTTGAAAATTTAGACAATAATAACTACTATACTATGTATGACGAAGGTCTTGACAAAATCTCATGTTTTGGACTAACAAAAATTGCTCCCTCTGAAGCTTTTATTCTGTTTCTTACTTACTCTACGGAAAAGTCAAATTTCAAAGATTATGAAGAACGTATCCAAGCTGGCCTAAAAATCCATAATGTACCACCACATAAGCGCGTTAGAGATAAAATAGCTAACTACCCAACTCATGAGCTGAAATGTATAACTCTCGATCATATTGTACTTTTAGGAGATTCTGCGTCGTCATCTCCTGCATTTAGTGGCATGGGATTTAACGAATGCCTTAGACGCTATAAATATTGGTCCAATTTTATCGATACGTGGTTGGAAAATGGAAAGTATAAGAAAAGAAACTTGAAAATTCCCAAAGATTATGCGCGTTCTTTTAATAAGCTTTTATTTGAGATGTTTGCAATACTCGTTATCCATGCAAATATAAATATTATGGAGCATCTCATGAATGCTACTAAATATATCAATCCAAAACATTTACGACTCATTATGAGAAATGAAGTTTCTGAAAAAGAAGTAATTGATATGATTAAAGGTCTTTTTAAAGAACACGCTTTTTTAGAGTTTATAAAAACTCTTGATACGGTTACTTTAATTAAAATATTACGTTTAACCTCTAAACTCTCTAAAAGCTTAACTTTAAAAACACTCTATAATTTAGTACATCCACACCATAAAATTTCTCTGCATGACATTTATAAATAAAATAAGAAACTGTACGATGGGATGAATTATTAATTGCTGTACATAATGTGATCAAAAAAACAGTTCTGCAACGTTGCCTAAAAACCAACGAGCTTCAACTTACCACGAATGTACCAGGAGATGTAAACGCATTTACAACAGGACTTTATAACTATCGTATACTGAGCGCTGTCCCTGTAAGATAAGCAAATTCAAAGATTCTAATTGTTGCTTCAAGTGGAACTAAGTAGTCAACCCTTTATAACAAAATTAAGAGAGCTTTAAAAGCTCTCTTTTTCATTATATGGGGTAGCGTCCGGAAAACGCGAAATAACAACGCTAAGCAAAAAAACAAGCTTAAACCTTTGAAATTAAAGGTTTAAGCTTGTTTTGAAATTTGTACAGTCTTGATACTTTCAATTATTTATTGGAACTGACAATTTCCCAACGATTGTATGATGCTTTTTTAACCTAACAATGCCATAATTTTCATATACTGCTCTTTTTTGGTCATCTCATCTTTTAAAATATTAAATAGTAATTCAGGATTTGAAAACGCATATTCTTTTATTTCTTGAGCCGATACTTCTAATATGACAGTTTCATACAAGGCTTCGGCAGTATAACTTGCTTTTTTTTGCTCAAACAAATTAAATGCACCAAGAATTGATGAATCACCATAGAGTCCAACTGACCTTATCCACCCACCTGAAATACTTTGTAAAATCTCTACAGCTCCTTCAATAACAACATACAGTTTATTATCACGATTGCCCTCTTTGAATATCTCCATATTAATATTATAATTTTTCAATGCCATTTTTTTACCAATACTTCTTATTAGAGTTTCATCTAATGTATAAAAAATTGGAACTTTAGATACTAATTGATATCTTTTCTGGAATGCATCATCTACCATTCCTAATAAATCATTCCCTTGAATTTTATACCAAGTAAATCCTAAGTTAGATAAAATCATATTGGTTTTTTCTCCTTGACAAACTATCAATGTTTTTTCACTGTCTTCATCTAACCACCCAAAATGTAACATAAATTTATTGATATAATCTTCAAAAGCCTTCGCTGAAAAATTTGTATGAAGTATCTTTAGGAACTCATCTATTCCTAGCTTATTAAAGTGGATTTTTTCAGTAGTATTTGATAAGCACTCAATAATTGATGTCATATCAGGAGAATATAAATGAAAACACTGATTTTGAAGTTCTCTTTTATCAAATAGTAACGTTATCCCTTTTGCAGTATAGTCAACGCAAGACATCTCTGCACTTGAAAAAGTTTCACATAAACATCCTAAATTAAGGGCTGATTTAATTGTATGAAAAAATGCATTGTCCTCTAAATTTTTTTGGTGCTTTTTTGTTTGTGAATTAAATACTAAATTTCCAATACGATAAATTGATGTATTAATCCCTAATTCTCTGGCTCTAACAGTCTCACGCTCACCTTCTAATTTTGTTTGTATGTACACATTATCTGATTCAGGTAGAGAATAAATATCATCATCTTCGGAAAATGCTGAATATTTGGTACCTTCTATGTTAAGTGCATTGATAACTGAACTAGTAGATACATAGTGAAAATCCTTTTTAATACCTTCAAGTGCTAATTCGATAAGACGTTTCACTGGTATAACATTATCATGATAAAATTTATCATACTCTCCATAATGCCCAACATTGGCAGCGCAGTGAATAATACTTTCAACACTCTCTGCTAATATTGAATAATTGTGTGGCACAACACCTAATTTTTCATCGGATAAATTTCCAGAAAACACAACAACTCTGGTTTTGTATTTTTTCAATGATTCACCAAAATATTGTTGATATGTTATTTCAGTTCTTTCAAAAGCATCAACATCACTTTTACCACGGACAATACAATAAACTTTTTTATCACTTTCTTCTAAGAGTCTATTCAATACATGAGATCCTAAAAAACCAGTAGCTCCTGTTAATAGTATAGTATTAACATTTGAAGAAGTGTAATTTATACCACGTGAGTTTTCCACTGATTTTTGATACTTCTTGTTAGCTAGCACTAAATACTCTTTAAACTCATCAGAATTTGAAAGTTCAATAGATTTTTGAATTCGATTTTTTATTGATGTAAATTTATCCATCAAATCATATTTTTGAGTTTCTGTGTTATCCAAAAGCTCTCTAATAGTTTTAAATTTAAAGTTATCAGTAACAGCGATATTAAACCCATTAGACTGTAATTTAACAGTAAGTCCTACTGCTTTTAATGAATTCACACCTAAATCATTGAAGTTATCATCAATGCCAACCTTTTTCATTCCTAGAACCTGCGCATATATTTTAGCTACTGTTGCTTCTGTTTCATTTCTTGGAGCAACATATTCAGTTTTAATCGTCATTTCAATTTTTGGAATTGGAAGAGCTTTTCTATCTACTTTACCATTAGGGGTTAAAGGGAAGTTTTCCATATGTACAAATAACGTTGGAACCATGTATTCAGGCAGATTTTTTTCCAGTTTTTCCTTTAATTCTTCAATGGATTCAGCTTCCCTAGATACATAATACCCTACTAAGTACTTCCCACGTATTTCATCATCTATAGCTAAGATTGCTACATCTTCTATCGAACCAATTTCAAGCATTCTGGACTCTATTTCGCCTATCTCTATTCTAAACCCTCTTATCTTTACCTGGTGATCTATCCTTCCTATTATTCTAATTGTACCATCAAAACAGTACTGTGCTAAATCCCCTGTCTTGTATAATCTTTCATACCCTCTCTCACTATTAAAGGGATTCTTTACAAACACTTTTTCTGTTAACTCTGGTTTCTTATAGTAACCTGCTCCTACTCCTAAACCTGAAATACACAACTCTCCAGAAATTCCAAAGGGTAAGAGATTCATGCTACTGTCAACTATATATATGCCCGTGTTTGTTTTGGGCATTCCAATAGGAATATTATCTTCATAATGTTTTACATCATAACATGTTGCGTATAATGTGCATTCGGTAGGGCCATATCCATTGATGAATCTATAATTTCTGGGAATAAATTTTCTGAGTTTTTCACCCCCTGTATCCAAACATCTTAGGCAATCACTATCATATTCTTCCATATATTGTTCTGCAAGTTGAGTTGTAAAAAAAATTGATACAACTTTGTTTTTCTCAATATAATTATGAATTTCATGAAGTGAAAGTCGTATCTCATCTCTAATAATATGTATCGCCGCTCCGACTGTTAACGTAGGAAATACTCCTATTATATGGGCGTCAAAACTAAAACTTGCGTGCACTGCAACAGATTCTCCGTATTTAATCCCTCTGTCTCCTCTGATCTCATCTACAAAGCACGCTATATTCCTATGAGTAAGTATTGCTCCTTTAGGTTGTCCTGTTGTTCCACTCGTGTATATTAAGCAAAAATACTCTTCTAAATCCTCTTCACGCTCTATATCTTTCGCAGTTAACTCATATTCGAACTCTTTTGCATCTATATACTCTCCTGAGTACGAAACCGTCTTTATTAGACTCTTTTCACTTATTAAGCATAGCGATTCACTATCTTTCAACATATACTCTATTCTATCTAATGGGTATTTTGAATCTATTGGGCAGTACGCTCCTCCTGCTTTTTGTATAGCTAACATTGCTACTATTATCTCTATATCGCGTCCTAACAATACGCCTACAAAGCGATTCTTACCTACACCTCTACTTCTCAGCTCTTTTGCTAAACTGTTTGCCATCCCATTTAACTCTGAATAGCTTACTCTTCGTTCACCGCATACTACTGCTACTGCTTCCGGTTCCTTTTTTACTGAATCTTCAAATTGTTTTATTATACTGCGTTCTTTATACTCCTCGCCTCCTCGTGAGAAATGACTTAGTATATACTCGCGTTCCTCTTCTGTTATCATCTCTACTTCTGAGATGGTTTGATTCTCAAACTCTAATATATTTTCTAATACCTTTATATAGTGTTCTTTAAACCGTTCCATCGTTTCTCGTTGGAATAGTGATGTCTTATAGTTTAATGTAAAATTC
>JAPLKR010000105.1 GCA_026387965.1 Fusobacteriota bacterium
TCGCTACTATATTTTTCATTTTTAAATTTTTTTGTGATACCTTTAAACCCCAATCCACGATATCTTTTTACCCATTTCAATATTTCATTGCCAGACTTTATCCCATATTTTTTTAGCTAATTTAGTTGAACTCATTGCCCCTGGATTATACTCTTTTACCACTAGACTCTTTAATTCATCGCTATATTTTGACATAGAAAATGCCCCTCTTGATTAGACTCGCGTCTAACTTTTGGGGGCACATCAAATTGATTTCTTCTTTTAATTTATTATAAACCATAGAATATATGTTCAAAACCACTTGACAATTACACATCTTTAAGATATGATGGAGGCATCTAAAAGACATGTCTAAAAGAGTGGTTCAGATAAAATGTCTTTGAAAGGAGTAAAAATGGCACGTGAAAGTAAAACTAAGTATATCTTGCTTGGGATGTTAGCAATAAAAAACTGCTCGGGCTACGATATTAAGCAGATGATAGATGTAAATGTAGGGTATTTCTGGCAAGAAAGTAATGGACAAATCTATCCAACTTTGAAGAAATTAGAAGAGTGCAAACTAATAGAACGTATAGAAGAGGATCGTGATAGCACTAGAGAAAAAAAGATATACACAATCACTTTAGAGGGAAAAAGGATATTTCAAAATTGGGTAGAAGAAGATGAGTATATATTAAGTATCCGAAATGAATTTCTTTTAAAACTTACTTTTGGAACCAATCTGACTGTTAGAAAAAATATTGAGAGACTTAAAAAATATAAGCGTGGTGTGAGTGAAAAGAAAACTATTCTTGAAAGTATGAAAAGTAGGTTAGGGCTTGAAGAGCAAACAGATCAACATATCTATTGGTATATACAACTTGATTCTGGGATATTGATGAGTCAAGCGATGAGTGAGTGGTGTGATCTATCTATAAGCAGATTAGAAAAATTAGGAGGGTAAGATGAGTATATTACTATCGTTTGCACCGTGGATATTATTGTGGGTGTTAAAAATGTGGATTCCAGCATGGGGGGCGCTAGTTATTTCATTGATAATCTCATTGCTAAGTGATAGAAAGAGATTAAAGAAGGGATTTTTAGTCTCTTGGATAGTATTTGCTTCAATGGTTGCCATGTTAATATTAGATCTGATATTTGGTATTCACTTACCACATTGGGTAAGTAGTGTGGTGATGTCAGGAAGTTTCGCTACAATGGCCTGGATTTCACTATTGGTTGGTTCTCCTTTTACATACCAATATGCAAAAGAGACAGTGCCACAAGATAAATGGAGTTCGCCACAATTTATTTATGTTAATAAACTTTTAACGGCGATTTGGGCAGCAGCTATGACAGCGAATGTGGTATCTTCTGTTTTTGATTATAAAACAACTTTAGTTTCAATACTTGCCATTGTTATACCCGTATATCTAACAAAAAAAATTCCTGAGTATTATAAAAATCGTGCAAAAAAACAAAGAGGTGAGTGATTGAATTGCGCTAAAAACCCTTGTAAACATTTTTAAAATAGATGGCAGTGCTCAAATAAAATTAATGCCGCTTCAAGTCAGGGACTTAGTTGTTTTTACTACAAAAAAGCTATCTTATTTCAAGAGCGTTTATAGGTTTGAAAATTTGTATGATGAGAATACAAAGAGTGATGCCGAGTGTGAGAACTCTAAAGAAGCATAGTAGAACCAGAAGATTAAAATCGTGAGGTGAAAGATGAAAATAACAATTGTAAATGGAAGTCCAAAGGGTGAAAATAGCGCAACGTATAAAATGATTGAACCATTACTAGAAGTGGTAGAGTCTAAGGGGTATGAGGTAAATTATATCGAACTTGCCGGAAAAAAAATCAACCATTGCACTGGGTGCTACTCGTGTTGGTTTCAAACTCCTGGAGTGTGTGTATTTCAAGATGATATGACAAGTTTAATGAAAGAGATGAAAGAGACAGATTATTTAGTCTATGCAGCACCACTTTATACAGATACAGTACCTGGACTTTTAAAAAACTTTCTAGATAGGATGATTCCGATGGCAGATCCAAGATTTGCGAAAGATGCAAATGGAGAAGCAGTTCATTACTCCAGAAATAAAAGTGAGCAACCAAGAATGAAAATGATTACACTTTCAAATTGTGGATTTCCTGAGCAGTCTCATTTTGAAAGCTTAAGTTTGTGGTATAAGCGTCTTGCTAGAAACTACAAAGCGGATTTAGTGGCCGAAATTTACAAAGCCCAAGGGCCAATGTTGACAGCTTCAAGCGTTTTTATCAAACCGCTGTTAGCACCATTTTTTAGCAATTTAAAAAAGGCGTATTTGGAGATTTTTGAAGAGGGATATATTTCAAAAAAATTACAAGAGAAATTGGAAAAGCCAATGGTTCCAATTGATATGTATTACTCACAAGCCAATGCAAAATTTGATGAGTTAGAGAAAAAATATGAAATAAAATAAAGAAAATAAAAGCAGTGTACGTTTTTATGTACACTGCTTTTTCCATTATGATATTTCATATTTGAACACTTATATTTTTGTATTTTGTACAGATTTGATGATGGATTGGCAACCCTTTTTCAGACAATTTTTATAAGACTACTTTTTCTGAACAATTTAGGGATGAGATAGTTCAGAGAACCATGAATTCTAATATTATTATACCAATGAATGTAGTCAGCTAGTTTAATCTCTAACTCCCTCAATGTTTTAAAATGGTGTTGCTTTACAAACTCAGTTTTAATCACTTTGTAAGTTGATTCTGCAACTGCATTGTCATAGGGACACCCTTTTTTACTTAAGGAACGCTGAATTTCAAAGGTATCCAAAACATTTTCAATAAGCAAATTCTTAAATTCATTCCCCCTATCTGTATGAAATACAGCTATATTTGAAAGGGCTGTTTTAACGC
>JAPLKR010000081.1 GCA_026387965.1 Fusobacteriota bacterium
TTTAAAAGCTTAAAAAAAGACGTGTTTTGTATAGCACATTATGAAAATTTTTTGAAAATTGATTTTTTATTTATTTTTGGGAGAGATTACCTTCTCCAATCTGGCTTAGGGAAGCAAAGGTGATTTTTGAACGTGAGGAAACTTTCGAAGATAGTGAGTTCAGTACAAGAGGTGAAATATGAGGTTACTGTTGATAATTTTAAAACATGGGAGGAAAAAGTTTATGTCTATATTTGTGAGATGTACTGAAGAGTTATGCGAAGTGAGAGCTTCTATGCATTGACAAGTTTGAATAATTTGTGAGATTTTATTGTAAGGGATTGGAATATGGAAACAGGCGTAAAAAGTAATGATGCTTGGTACTGGTCAAAAATTGAAGGTAAGTGTTCAAAATTAGGGACATGGCAACTCTTTCCTGCTTGAATCAAGGGACTTTAGCAAGGAAGAGCTAGAGATTATGAAAACCATGAGTTCAATGATTCCTAAAATTAATAGAGTAAAAAAAATTTGCAGTCGTTATCAATTAGAGTACGATGAAAAAAAGTTTAGTACTATAATTAACTTAGTCCTGTAAAAAAAGACCGCACACTGTGCGGTCTTTTTTTTTAATGCATTTCTGCGTGCGCACCATGAATTTTATACATTCTGTTGGTAGCACTTGCAAAAAGCATCGTGATTAAACAAAGAATATATAAAATTACAGACCAAATTAAAACATTGTGAAGTCCTGCAGCAACGTTTGTACCAAACATATTTGTCAAGTAACTTCCAAATGGAGTAGAAAGCATAGTTCCTGTAGTTCCGCAAAATAGAAGACCAGTCATTAGAAATGGTGGAGTATTTTTTACTTGAAGTGTACCAAATGCAAGGATAGCAGCATACACTGTTGCGTTAAAGATACCAAGTAAGAACATTGAGATACAGACAATCAGGAAATCATGTGAAGTAACAGAAACAGCAAGGAAAATTATAGAGAGAGCAGAACATAAAATAATCATTCTGTTAAGTCTAAATATTTTCGTATAGAAAGGACTTAGGAAAAGTGCAATAATTTGTGCAAGACCTTCAAGAGATGATGGAAGAGCAGCTTGAGCTGCATTCCAATGCAAAGCAGTTTCGTAGTAAGGGATAATGTTTACAAGCCACATAAGTTCAGCTAATATGAATAAAAAAGCAGCAAGAGCAGCCAAATAAATTGCAATACCCCACTTTTCTTTATCAGTTTTTAAAGTTTTAGGTGCATTTTTATTGACCAAAACACTTTTGAAAACATCAAATTTTGCAATGACAGTTAAAACGATCATAAGCAGTCCGAGTAGAGCAATAAAGAAAAAGATTGCCATCCAAAACACATTATGAGCAAGTAAGGCACCAAATACTAATGGGATTACAAATAGTGCAAGACTAAAGAACGCATCAGTAAAAATTACTTGAGTACCTCTCTCTTTAGGCTTAACGTAGAGTTGTACGATCATGAATGTACTAACCGCCATAAATATTCCACCGATTGCCCCTACAAGAAACATAGCCACTTTAAAAGTAAGCGGTATGTTGTCGCCAGAAAGAACGCAAATCATGACAATAACGATAATACTTGCAACGATAAGAATGTTTTTGATGGTAAATGATCTCAGTAAAAAACCAGAAACGAATATCATAATCCACATTCCTAGGTTTGAGTATGTGAAGATATACCCCATATCTCCAATAGGGACATGATAATAATTACTTACTGGTACCATCAAATTACCGAGGTCGGCAATAAGTGTTCCAGTGAAAAAATAGCTTAAATAGCAGATCCAAGTAAGTAGCTTTTTGTTTCCAGGTGTTGTTAATTCGCTTGTGAGTTCCAAAATTCCTCCTAATTTTTTTTTAAGTACATAAACATTCTATCATTAAATATGATTAATTTCAAGAGGTGAATTATGTGTGAGTAAGGATAGTTGCGTTGTCGATTCATTTCAAAACTCTGAAAAAACTAAATAAATGTGAATTATGAATACAAAATCACTTATAAAAAACTGTGTGAAATATTAGATGAAAAAGAGTTATAATGCAAGAAAAGGAAAAAGATGGACGTCAGATAAAGCTAACACGAACAGACAAACTTCCAATAGCGTTATCATACTTTATGAGTGATATTGTGTCAAGCGAGCGGATTAAATCCATCCATTTTCTTGACGCGATTTCAATCGGCATGGGGTTTTTAAAGAGCTCTATTATAATAAAAATTAGTAGCAATTCAATATTAAAATTGAGTGCTACCAATGGATAAAACCTATTTACTCAGCATTAAGTTTTTAGGTGAGTGAGGATTCTTTTTGTCAAAAAGAGTTAGAATAATTGAAATAATGAGTAAAAATAATATAATATTTCCGGATAACAGTGCAACATAAATACCAAATTTACTAACAAAAAAACTTGATACAGGATAAGCCAGTACGACGCCGATTGTGCCACAAATCACCAGTATACTCATTAATTTTGGACAGTTAAATGTAAGTTGGTCTGTGCCATATGAAAGCATACAGGCATAAAGAGAAGAATATCCTATTCCCATAACTGAAATGAGAATAAAAATGATAATAATATTGTGAGTTAATAGTACACAAATATTAGAAATGAGTGCTATGGTTGCAAAAAGTAGTATGTAATTGTAAATTTTGATATGTTGAAAAAACTTAGCTGAAAATCTTCCAATTGCAATAAAAAACCAAAAAAGAGTGAGGGCTATACTGGCAAGTCCAATGGGGAAATGGTAATAATTAATTAAATAAGCAACAATCCAAATAGAAAAAATACACTCTGCAAGAACATAGAAGGTCATAGCAGTTGAAATGAGATATATACTTGAGTGCCAAGGGATACTTATTGAATCTTCACCAGCTTTAAAGTGAGAGTCATTTCCAAGCCGTTTATACGAAATGGAGTGATTTAAAACTGCCAAATATATGGCGACTATGAGCGAGATAAGTAGTACAATCTTCCAATTCCATTTAATATTGAGCAGATAACCAGCATAAGCTGGACCAATAATAGCACCAAAGCTGTAAAAAAAATTTAAGATATTGAGTTTTCTAAATTTATCATTAGAATGAATGGTGATGATAATAAAATTAGGTAATGCAACGAGAATTCCAATAGAACTTCCCATGATTGTTAAGGCAATAATAAGAGTAATAATATTTGAAAAAAATGCAATAATGAGAATGGCTATCGTTATAAGAATGAGTGCGATAGTAATTTGTTTTTTAATGTTTGCACGATGCAAATGATGTCCGTTGATGAAGGTGGTGAGAGCTTGTATTACAGTTGGGATAAAAAACAAGTAACCAATTGTAGAAATTCTTAAGTGGTAAGTATGGCTCATATAAATAATATAGATTCCCCAATTAGTAAAGATTATACCTAAAAATAAGAAAATCAAATAAGACAGGATAGTTAAAGAATTTTTGTTTTGCACGCACGCCTCCTAAAGCTATGGATAGTAAATAATATTATCATAGCAAAAATCATTATATTATGCAAGTTATTGATCATAATTAGAGATATTAATATAACGATTCTTTAACTGATTTCACTAGAGTGGAAATATTCTTTATATTTTCATACAACAATTGATTAAAGCTTGTTTTTGTGGTAAAATGTATAGTAATAAGAGTAAAAGAAAACAACAGTTGAGTTTAAGTCTTAATTGAATGTGGGAGAGAATACATGTTAGACGCTGAGCGTTTTGTTGCCGATAGTGAATTTAGTGATGAGGAAGGGTTTCAAAAGAGCTTAAGACCACAGAAAATTTCAGAGTATATCGGACAAGAAAAATTAAAAGAAAAATTGGAAATATTTATTAGTGCTGCAAAGTTAAGGCAAGAACCCTTAGACCATGTACTGCTTTATGGGGCGCCAGGACTTGGAAAGACAACGCTTGCTACAGTAATTTCGAATGAAATGAATGTAAATTTAAAAATAACATCTGGCCCAGTACTTGAAAAAGCGGGGGATTTAGCAGCGATATTAACTTCTTTAGAAGAAAATGATATATTATTTATTGATGAAATTCATAGAATCAATGCCTCTATTGAAGAGATTTTATACCCTGCCATGGAGGATTCTGAATTAGATATCATCATTGGTAAAGGACCTACAGCAAGGTCGATCAGAATAACGCTTCCAAAGTTCACACTCATAGGCGCAACAACACGTGCTGGCCTGCTTACATCACCACTTAGAGATAGATTTGGTATGAGTCACAGAATGGAGTATTATACTACAAAAGAGTTAGAGCTAATAGCTATTCGAGCAGCAGCGATTTTAAATGTACCGATTGAAAAGAATGGTGCTCGCGAGATTGCTATGAGAAGTCGAGGAACTCCACGCCTTACAAATAGGTTTTTAAAAAGGGTGAGGGATTATAGCCAAATCAAGGGAAATGGAATTATCACACATGAAATGGCCTCGAAAGCTCTTGAAATGTTAGGAATTGATGAGCTTGGATTAGACGAGTTGGATAGAAGTATACTAGAAGGAATTATCAAAAAATACGCTGGCGGACCCGTGGGGATTGAAACGCTTTCGCTTATGTTGGGAGAAGACAAACGTACTTTAGAAGAAGTTTATGAACCCTATTTGGTGAAAATTGGGTTTGTGAAACGTACAAATAGAGGGAGAGTAGTAACTGAACTTGCTTATAAACATCTTGGTATGGAATGTTTAATAAGGAAAGATAATGAAAAACTCTTCTAAAGAGTAATTTTTGAAGGAGATTAGGAATAAAAGATGAAAATCACAAAAAAAACATTATGTGCCATGCGATCTATAATATATATTGGAAAAGAGTCGGATAAGTCGCTCGAACCTGATAAGTTTTTTTCGATTCGAGAAATTGCAAGATGTCAGAAAATTTCAGTGAGTTATTTAGAACAGGTTCTCAATAAATTAAAAAAAGCAAAAATCATTGTAGCTAAAAGAGGCCCTAACGGAGGGTATAGACTTTTTAAAGAAGCAAGCAAAATAACGCTTTTAGAGGTTGTTGAGCTATTTGAAAAAAATTATAAAATTGCAAATTGTGAGAAACCAGGGGCTACGTGTACAGGTCTTTGTACTGCAGCAAAACCAATATGGGATGATTTAAATGAATCGATCCATTTTTTTCTAAAGAACAAAACTATTAGAGATTATATTTAGAGGTGTAGTTTGAGGGAGCTGTATTTTACAGAGGGCAGAATTGCCGAGAATGCGATTGTCGTTACCAACTTAAAAGATATTCATCATTTGAAAAATGTTTTCAGAAAACAGCTTGGAGATAAAATATCGATCATCGATTCGGTCTATCGTTACACGTGCTTTATAGAATCGCTTCAGGAATATGAAGTGGTGCTGAAAATAATGGATAAGACTGAAATCCAAGGCACTGGCGTTATTATTGACGCTGCATTAGGCGTTTTGAAACAAGATAAAATGAATATTGCAATTCAAAAAATTGCCGAGCTCGGATTGAGAAAATTGATTCCACTGCAAACTCGAAATTGTGTGGTAAAACTAGATGAAAAAAAATCAAAGTGGGATATTATCGCACTTGAAACACTCAAACAATGCGGTGGAGACCGAAAACTTAAAATTGATGAAGTTACAAGAATAGGTCAATTAGATATTGAAAGTTATGATTTAGCGGTTGTAGCTTGGGAAAATGAAGAAAAGGTGACCCTTAAAGAGTTGATAAAACACGAAAACCCAAGAAGTGTCCTCTATATTATTGGACCTGAAGGTGGTTTTACACAAGATGAAATTACGTCGCTAAGAGATAAAAATGTTAAGAGTATAACTTTGGGGAAAAATATTTTAAGAGCAGAAACTGCAGCGATAGTCCTTGGAGGAATATTAAAGTATGAACTTGAATAAACAAATCAGAATAATTACCTTGGGATGTAAGGTAAATCAATATGAAAGTGAAAAAATACGTTCGCAGTTTACGCAAAACGGATATATCACATCGGATGATGAGTGTGTGGACGTATGTATAATAAATAGTTGTACGGTAACACATATTGCAGATAAGAAAACGCGAAGTGTTATTCGTAAAATTAAACGAAATAACCCTCAAGGTATTGTTGCTGTTACAGGTTGCTATGTACAAACAAACATGGAAGAGTTGATGCTTATTCCAGAAATTGATATTTTGGTCGATAATACAAAAAAAGAAAAAATATATGAATTAATTGAAAGTTATCGAGGGAAAAAAATTATTTCTAAAGGTGATATTTTCAAAGAAGATACCTTTTCTAAGAGTGGAAAATTAGTAAGTATTCAAGAAAAAACCCGAGGATATATTAAAATTCAAGATGGGTGTAATAATTTTTGTAGTTATTGTAAAATTCCTTTTGCAAGAGGAAAAAGCCGAAGTAGAAAATTAAGTGAGATTATTAGTGAGGCTCAAGAACTAGAACGACTAGGCTATAAAGAGGTTGTAATAATTGGTATAAATCTCGCTCAATATGGGCTAGATATTGGAGAGGTCACATTAGAAGATGTGATTGTAACCGTTTCTAAACTTGAAGGTATAAAAAGAATTCGTGTAGGGTCTATTTATCCAGAACAGATAACCGATGAGTTTTTGAAGATTTTCAATGAAAATCCAAAAATGATGCCACATGTGCACCTTTCACTTCAATCGTGTTGTGATGGGGTGTTAAAAGAGATGCACAGAAACTATTTTGTTTCTGAAATAGAAAAAAAGTTAACTGCATTGAATGAAATTCAAAATATGAGGGTAACGGCAGATATTATTGTAGGATTTCCCACAGAAGGCGAATCTGAGTACCTCGAGTGCTACCAGTTTATTGAAAAGTCTTGTTTAAGTGAGTGCCATTTGTTTCCTTATTCAAAACGCGAAAAGACAAAAGCTGCGGGGTTTGTATCGCAGTCAACTCATGAAATAGTGAATGAAAGATCGGATCGCTTGTTAAAACTTTCAAAAGATAAATTAACACATTATTCAAAAAATATGGTTGGAAAATCAACTTCTGTTTTGATTGAGAAAATTGAAAAAAATAATGCTGTTGGATATAGCGACAATTATTTGAAAGTTAAAATAGTGGACATATCTAGTGAAATTCAAGAAAACACTCTTGTAGAAGTTGAAATTATAGATTACATTGAGATACTGATTGGCAAAATTGTAGTAAAATAAAATAAGATCGAAAGAGGAAATGATGGAAAAAAGAATTGAGTTAATTACAAAAGCAATTGAAGAGAAAAATGGTAAAAATATTATTGTTATTAAGTTAAATACAGAAAATCGTGTATTTGACTTTGTTGTACTTGCTACAGGAAGTTCAAATAGAAATATTCAAGCGATTACAGATGAGATTGTTCAGCAGCTTAAAGAGAGTAATGTATTTAAATTCAGTGGAGAAGGGTATCAAGAGGCAAATTGGGTACTGCTTGATTTTTCAGATATCGTGGTACATATTTTTGATAAAGAGACACGTGAGTATTATGATTTAGAAAATTTATTTGATGGAAATGAAATAATTTATGAGAAATAAAAAAAATGCATGGAAAAATCCGTTTGTAATTATTATAATAATAATTTTACTTCTTGTTGAGAGCGGTGTACGAACAAATTTTGCATTTTTACCGTTAATGTTAGCGTTAATAGGATGGATTAGTTACAAAATGCAACTAAAAGCACTACCTCTTGTACTACTGCTTGGAATATATGAGAGTGTAGGAACAGGAAGTGTATACTATATTTTCTCGTATATTGCTCTTTCGCTTGTAATTATCTATATCTCAAGTCGATTTGAACTTGAAGATTTTGGAGTTGTTGGACTTTCATTGATTGAGTCGATGTATTATTTGATAACGTATACACTTTTTGTACATAGTAGAATTACTGTAATAGATGTGATTGTTGAAGTTATTTTGGTGATAATAATAAATAAAATATTTGTACTACTTTCAAGAAACGATGCATAGGATGATATAATGGGAATATTCAAAAAAACAAGTTCTAAAAAGATGATAAAAAAGCCTAAAAAGAGTAAACGGGTAAAACCTAGTAGAAGTGGAAAAAATCAACTGGTTAATTCAAAAATAGATCGTATTCAGTGGGTTATTTATATCGTACTGATTCTTTATTTTTGTATTATCTTAAGGCTTTTTTTCATGCAAGTTATCTGCTATCCCTATTATAGGCAAAAAGCCATTAGTAACAGCGTGAGAATTCAAACACTGCTCGCGCCACGTGGTTTGATTGTGGATACATACGGGCGAGTGGTTGCAGACAATACCATTGGTTATCGTTTAATATATTTAGATGGCAGAACAACGACGCCACAGACTTTACAAAATATGTCGAGTTTACTTGGTATGGACCAAACTTCTGTGGGAAAAATGATAAAATTTGGAGATTTGTATAAATTCTCAAATGAAAATATGATTATGGATGACATTGGCCCAACACTAGCGGCTAAAATACTTGAAAATAATTTTCAATTTCCTTATCTGACAGTAGTAGAGTTCCCTAAAAGAGAGTATCTCTACCCTGTATCGATGTCTAATGTTTTGGGATATGTACGAACACTAAGCGCAAGTGATTATTCAAGACTTCAAAATCAAGGTTATTCACCTTTCGATTTTATTGGTAAAGCGGGAATTGAGCGTGAGTATGATCTTTTGCTTCGTGGACGTGACGGTGAAGAAATTATGGAAGTTAATGCCCTTAATCAGTATGTGAAAACCATAGATACTTCTAAACCTATTCAAGGCGCAGAGTTGCAACTAGGAATTGATGCAAATTTACAAAAATATATGTATCAACAAATGAATGGTCACTATAGTGCCTTCATTGCAATGGACGCAAAAACTGGTCAAATTATAACCATGGTGAGTTGTCCATCTTATGACTCGAGTATTATGTCTGGAAGAATTCCGACAAATGTTTGGAATAGTTATTTAAATAACCCAAATGATCCACTTCAAGACAAGTGTGTGGCAGGTGCATATGCGACAGGCTCTGTATACAAAGCTATTGTTGCTCTCTCATTTTTACAAAACGGAATAGCTCCAGATTATCAAATATTCGATCCTGGTTATTATAAAGTTGGAAATCGAATTTTCCACAACTGGTATTTAAGTGGTCAGGGTTGGGTAAATATGGTGAAAGCCCTTCAGCTTTCTTGTGACACCTATTTTTATGAGATTTCAGTAAGACTTGGACCTGATGCATTTATCAATCTTTCAAAAGAATTTGGGTTAGGAAAACCAACAGGAGTTGACATTCCAGGGGAGCTTCCAGGTCTGCTTCCGACTCAAGCATGGAAGCAAAAAACTTACCATGAAGGGTGGTATTTAGGAGATACCGCTAATCTCTCTATTGGGCAAGGATATCTACTCACGACACCGATTCAGATGTTAGAAGTTTATGATATTATCGCCAATGATGGAATAGGTTATGAGCCACATGTTCTTCAGGCAGTATATTCTGGAAATAAAAAATATGAGATTGTGCCAACAATTTCAAATCAAGTAAGCGCTACACCAGAACAATGGGCGGTGGTTAAGCAGGGACTACGAGCGGTCGTCACAAGCGGGACAGCTACGATACTTAATTTTCCAAAGTTAGCAGTTTCAGGAAAAACAGGAACGGCTCAAAACAATCAATTTAAAGGGCTACCACATTCGTGGTTTTGTGGTTACTTCCCAGCTGGCGACACCCAAATTGTCTTTGTAGCTTTTGTTGGGGGAAGTGAAAGTGCTGGTGCAATGTTGTCAGAAAAGTTTGTTAAAAAATATTGTGAGGAACACAATATAGCTTATCAATAATGATGGGGGAAAGATGTTAAAAGGAACGGAAAGCGGCTTACTGATTCAAATAAAAGATATTGAAAAAGATATTAAAGAGTTAGAACTTAAACTCAGAAGTAAAATGTTTATCACTCGAATTGATTTTTTTATCTATCCTAAAGATGAAGTGCATTTCGAAAGATTAGAAGCACTTTTAAAAGGATTTGGATTTAAACTTCTTATTGCTGAAGAGAGGGCGAATAGGACGAGCATAAGACTTCAAGAAAAACAAGAACGACTCGAAAGCGCTAAATTAGAAAAAGAGTCTTTAGGTGAAAATGAAGAGAAGGTAACTGAAAAGTTAGAAGAGACTAATGTGGTTCTAAAGCCGATTTTAAAACAAGAAAAACTCACGGTAGAACATAAAAAAGAAATAGTCGAAGAAGTGGCTAATGTAGAAGAAAAAATTAAAGAGGAATCGAGTGAGAATTCAGATCTTTTTACTTTTTTTTCAAACCTAGAAACCCTTATGATACAGAAAAATCTTAGATCAGGTCAAAGAGTCGAACACAGTGGAAATATTGTTATCGTTGGCGATATTAACTCAGGAGCAGAAGTATTTGCTGAAGGAGATATCTACGTGTTTGGGAAAATTATGGGGACAGTGCATGCTGGAAAAAATGGAAACATTAAATCTTCAATTATTGCACTTTCAATTGAGTCCCAAAGAGTAAGAATAGCTTCAGAATTTTTAGAAGAGAAGATTTCGAAAAGTCAAAGTGGTTTTTATGAAAGAGCTTCTATCAATGCGAAAGGTAAACTGATAATTGAAGAAATTGGAAAATAGCGAGGAAAAAAATATGTCGTTCAAAGTATTCGGACGTAAAAAAGAAGAAGGTAAAGAAGTGGAACAAAATGAAACTCGAAGTGGTGGTGAAAACAAACAAAATTCACACATTAATAAACTACCCCAAAAAAATAACAATCAAAAAAATACAAATCAAAATAGAGCACAGTATAATCCGAATAATCGGCCCAATATAGCACCTAGACGTGAAGAAAATAAAAAAATAGTTGAAAAAGAGAGGGAAAGTGAAGAGAACCTAGCTCAAGTGAACGATAAAAAACTTGATAAATTATTTATAATGCCGCTAGGTGGACTTCAAGAAGTTGGAAAAAATAATATGCTTTACCAATATCGTGATGAAATTATCATGGTTGATGTGGGAGTGACGTTTCCTTCCGAAGAGATGCTAGGAATTGATTTGGTTATTGCAGATTATACGTATATTACAAATAATAAAGAAAAATTAAAAGGTATAGTATTAACACATGGGCATGAAGATCATATCGGAGCTCTCCCTTATTTATACCAACAAACGGATTTTAGATGTCCTGTTCTTGGAACAAAATTAACAGTGGAGTTAGCGAAAGAAAAATTCAAATCAAACGGTCATAAAAATATCCCAACAACTTTTGTTGAGATGCAAGGAAGAAGCAAATATAAAATAGGTAAGTATTTTGAAGTAGAATATATTCGTGTGACACACAGTATTCCAGATGCTTGCTCTATAGCCATCACAACCCCTATTGGAACAGTTATTCACACAGGTGACTTTAAAATTGATTTGACCCCTATGCATAATGAAGTGATGGACCTATACAAGTTTGCAGAGTATGGAGAAAAAGGCGTGCTAGCACTTTTGGCAGACAGTACGAATGCCGAGCGAGATGGCTGGACTAACTCTGAACTTGCGGTTGGAGAATCGCTTAGAGCTGGAATTGAAAAAGCTAAAGGGCGTGTTATTGTAGGAACGTTCGCAACGAATGTTCATAGAATACAACAGGTGTTTCATATTGCAAAAACACTTGGGAGAAAGATAGCTTTAGATGGTAGAAGTATGCACAAAGTGACGGAAGTCGCAAGAAGAACTGGGCATTTAGAATTTGAAGATACTGATCTTATTGATCTGAGAAATATGCATAATTATCCAGAAAATGAAATACTGATTTTATGTACTGGAACTCAAGGAGAGCCACTAGCAGCTCTCACGCGCGTAGCTCATAAAATGCATAAATTTGTCTTCTTAAGTGATAGAGATACTATTATTCTTTCAGCAACCCCCATTCCTGGAAATGAAAAAGCCGTTTATAAAACGATTAACTCACTTCTTAAAAGTGGGGCGAATGTTATTTATGAAAAAGTGGCTGGAATGCATGCTTCTGGTCATGCAAGTCGTGAAGAGTTAGTCCTTATGATGAGACTTACAAGACCTAAATTTTTTATTCCTGTACATGGTGAATATAAAATGCTCACAAAACATAAAGAAATCGCAAAAGATGTTGGAATTCCAGAAAGCAATATTTTGATTCCTGAAAATGGCATGAAAATTGAGCTAACACGTGAATCTATTAAAGATTGTGGAAAAATCCCTGCAGGAGCTATTTTTATCGATGGACTAGGTGTTGGCGATGTGGGAGACAGCATTATTAAAGATAGACAAAATCTTTCTGAAAATGGTATAGTGATAGTAGTTATACAGTATGATAAAGATAAAAAACGTTTCAATTTAAAACCAGAAGTCACCACTAAAGGCTTTATGTATAATAAATACTCTGATGAGTTAATGGAACAAATTGAGGAAAAAATGAATCTAGAACTATTAAAATTTAACCAAGACGGTGAATTTGACGAGTTAATAGTAAAAAGCCGTATTCGTGATATATTAAATAAAGTAATTTATTTAAAGATGAAGCGTAATCCAGTGGTGATTCCGATTATTGTGGAGGTATAATGAATAGTAAACAGAGAGCCTATTTAAGAAAATTAGGACAAACTTTAGAACCGTTGATTCGTGTAGGGAAAGATGGAATTAAGCCGACCCTTATTGTGAGTGTAAATGATGCTTTTGAAACACGTGAGCTGATTAAAGTTAAAATGTTACAAACTGTTGAAGATGAGAAAAAATCAGTAGCAGAGTTCTTAATAACAGGAAGTGAGTGTGAACTTATTCATATTTTAGGAGGGACAATTCTCCTTTATAAACCAAATATAAAGCATAACGATATTTCAACGTATTTGAGAGGGTTGGTGAAAAAGAGATGATTATGTTTCAATATATCATTCCACCAATTGTTGCGTGCTTTTTAGCACAAGCGCTGAAGATAGTACTTCCGCTGCTTGAGGGAAAGCCGCCACGTTGGTATAAGTTTTTTGAAACAGGCGGAATGCCAAGTTCGCATTCTGCGATGGTTATGGCACTTCTTACTGTTGTGGCACTTAATAATGGAGTGTCTTCCAGTTTGTTTGGCGTGGCAATGGTATTTGCACTTATTGTAATGTATGATGCTTCAGGAGTAAGACAATCAGTAGGAAAACATGCAAAAGTGTTAAATCAGCTTGTTGCACATTTAAAATCAAATAGTAAAATTGAGTTTGATAATGCGATATTAGATAAAAACCTAAAAGAGTCTCTAGGGCATACACTTCTTGAAGTTTTAGGAGGCGCTTTAGTAGGAATCATTGTGGCGCTATTAATTCGTTAGAATGGAGTCGGGAATGAAATTAAAAAATATGACTTTAGAAGAACTTAAAAAAGAGAGCGAAGTAATTCGCTCTGAGCTTATTGACGCTGTGAGCAGTTGTGGAGGGCATTTAGGTTCTAACTTAGGTATTGTTGAACTGACTATGGCACTACATTACGTTTTAGAATCACCTAAAGATGTTATACTTTTTGATGTTGGACATCAGTCATATGTGCATAAAATTTTAACAGGTAGACGCCATAAAATGAACACCCTCCGAACTTTCGGAGGGCTTTCGCCATTTTTAGATACTTCAGAAAGTGAGCATGATTTGTATACAACAGGTCATGCCGGAAATATTATATCTGCGGCTTCAGGGATTGCAATTGCAAATCCTGAAAGAAAAGTTGTAGCTATTATTGGAGATGCTTCACTTTCAAATGGAGAGGCGTTAGAAGCTATTAATAGTTTAAATGGAAAAGTCCCTAATCTATTCATTATTATTAATGATAATGAGATGTCTATAGGTGAAAATGTTGGAGGACTCTTTAAATATTTAAATGGTATTCTACATAACAAATCTTATAACAGTCTAAAGCGAAATACCAAAAAAATACTAGAACATGGAGCGATTGGGAGTAAACTCTCTTCGCTTGCTGGAAGATTTGAAAATTCTGTAAAATATTTTCTTTCTCCTGGCAATTTATTTGTAGAACTTGGATATGAATATATAGGGCCTGTTGAGGGGCATGATTTAGAGACACTATTAAAACTATTTAAAGAATTATTTTCAAATATACAGCCTCAAACAACCATGATTCATATTAAGACAACCAAAGGTAAAGGGTATGCTCCAGCCGAACTTGAGAAAGAAAAATATCATGGTGTTTCACCTTTTGATGTTGAAAATGGTCAACCTTTAGCTAGTAAAACAATGAGTTTTTCAGAAGTTTTTGGTGAAACAATGTTTAATATAGGGGTTAAAAACGATAAGGTGGTTGCTATTTCAGCTGCTATGGTGAAAGGTGTAGGTCTTTCAAAGTTTTTTGAAAAATTCCCCACACGTTCTTTTGATGTAGGAATTGCAGAAATGCATGCGGTGACTTTTGCAGGAGGGTTAGCTGTTGGTGGAAAAAAACCTGTAGTATCGATATATTCGACCTTTATGCAACGAGCATATGATCAACTCATTCATGACATTTCTATTCAAAAGCTCCCAGTAACGATTGTAATGGATCGTGCAGGGATTGTTGGAGAAGATGGGAAAACCCATCAAGGTCTTTTTGACATCTCATTTTTTAGAACGGTGCCAAATTTCAAAATTTTTGCACCAACATGTGCAAATGAAATTCCTCTCATTATGAACTACGCCCTTAATATTGCGAACGAACCTATTGCGATTAGAATTTCAAAGAGCAATGCCTATACGATTGAGGAGATAACAGATTTTTTTCCTGGAAAATGGAACGTTTTAAATCATGGCGATAAGGTACTAATTTTAGCTACGGGGGTTTCCGTAAAAGAGGTTCTAGATGTAAAAGAACAACTCTCATCTAGAGATATTAATCCAACTATTGTTGCGGTTTCATCAATTAAACCCTTAGACGAAGCTTTTATTCTTTCGGAATTATCAAAATATGAGAGAGTTATTACAATAGAAGAAAATATCAAAACAGGTGGATTTGGGTCCTCTATTTTAGAATTTTTAAATGAACAAAAAATATCAAAACATATCGAAATGATTGCAGTTAATGACTGTTTTATTCCTCACGGGTCACGGAGTCGTTTGTTAAAAGAGTATGGATTTTCAGGATCAAGATTAATAGAAAGCATTTGCAAGGAGTAAACGTGGCTAAAATACGGTTAGATGAGCGACTTGTAAACGAGGGATATTTCGAATCACGTGAACGTGCCAAAAGATCAATTATGGCCGGGGATGTACTCGTTGATAATGTGCCAGTTGCTAAAGCAGGTACATTTATTAAAGAGGAGAGTGAAATTCGACTTCGTGGAAATTTGATTCCTTATGTAAGTAGAGGCGGCCTTAAACTAGCAAGTGCGATCGAAAAATTTAATATTGATTTTAAAGGTAAACGTGTGTTAGATATTGGAGCCTCAACAGGAGGTTTTACTGATTGTGCCATACAAAATGGTGCAAGTTTTGTATATGCTTTAGATGTTGGAACTAATCAATTAGCTTGGAAACTTAGAAATCACCTGCAAGTGAAATCAATTGAAAACTGTCATATTAAAGATTTAACTCTAGAAATGATAGAATGTGAGAAAGTGGAAATCATTGTCATGGATCTCTCCTTTATATCTCTAACAAAAGTCTTTGTTTATTTGAAATCATTGTTGAAAAATAATGGGATCATTATGGCTCTTATTAAGCCTCAATTTGAAGTAGGAAAAGAGCGCGTTGAAAAAAATGGTATTATTAAAAGTCCTGAACTTCATAAGTTTGCCGTCGACAGTGTTGTTAACTTTGCAAAAAGTTTGGATTTTGAACTTATTTTTATAGCAGAATCACCCATTTTAGGGGGAAAAGGTAATAAAGAATTCATATCACTTTTTAAGTGAGAGTAAAAAGGGAGAAGTTATGAAAAAATTAATGAGAAAAAGAAGTTTATTGATATTATTTGCGATGCTAGTTTCATTTATGATTGGGATGGCTGTTCAAAGTTTTGCTGATAGCAGCAGTGGAGCTTCTATTTCTGTAAAAACTGGTTTTTTATCTAATCTTCAAGAATTAAAAAACATTTCGGATACAATGGATATTGTAAATGTATACTATGATGGAACAACAACCAAAGAAGAACAAGAAATTGGCGCACTTAAAGGGATTCTCAATTCTTTAAATGACCCTTACTCTGAATTTATTGTTCAAGATGAGTGGAACCAAATGGAAGAATCTATGAAAGGGGAGTATGCCGGGGTTGGCATGATCGTTTCAAAAGAAGATGGATTCATTGAAGTGGTTTCACCATTCGAGGGCTCACCAGCTGCTGTTGCAGGGCTTCTACCTGGAGATAAAATTGTTGATATTGAAGGCAAAACAACAAGTAGCATGGGTGTTTTTGATGCAGTCAAGTTACTTAAGGGTAAAATTGGAACAAAGGTAACTCTTACAGTGTATAGAAAAGGGACTTCAAAGCCTTTTAAGGTAACACTAACAAGAGAAAATATAGTTCTCGAACATGTAAGCTCGAAAATGCTTTCAAATAAAATTGGGTATATTAGAGTATCACAATTTTCAACAGGTATTACAGCCCAAGTTCAGACTGTGATTAAAACACTTCAAGGGCAGGGAATGCAAGGTTTAATTTTAGACCTTAGAAACGATCCAGGTGGAGATTTAACGGAAGCAGTAATGCTACCAACACTTTTTTTGAATAAAAACAGTGATATTGTCTCAGTTAAAAGCAAAATAGATGGTCCAATTATTAATGTTAATGTGGGGCCACTCAAAAATAAGAATGTTCAGATTGTGGAGAGTCAAAAAGATCACTTTTTCAAAGAAGTAGCAGTAAACCAAAATTCACCACTTTATACGGGTCCTATGGTAGTACTAACTAACGGTGGCAGTGCTTCAGCTTCTGAAATTGTTGCAGGCGCCTTAAAAGATAACAATAGAGCAGAATTAATTGGGGAAAAAACCTATGGAAAAGCGTTGGTTCAACAAGTGATTCCTTTTAAAAATTTAGGGGTAATAAAATTAACCATTGCAAAGTATTATACTCCAAATGGTGATTTTATTAATAAAGTTGGGATTACGCCAAATATTATTGTAAAACAAGTTAATGGATTTAGTGAGGGCGTAATTATGAATAAGATGATTACAAATCTAAGTGGAAGCTCAACAATAAATTCTAAAAATCCAGTATCAGTAACCAAAAAGATCACAAGTAGAGTAGTTTTAGCTAAAAATGGTTCAAAATCTTCAAATATACCGAAAAAAAATGTAGATTTACAACTTGCTAAAGCAGAATCAGTATTACTAGGAGAAATTAGAAAATTAAGCTAGGAGAATAAATGTTATACGTTGTTGGAACACCTATTGGAAACTTAGAGGATATGACATTTAGAGCCGTTAGAATATTAAAGAGTGTGGATATTATTTTTGCTGAAGATACACGGCAGACCAAAAAATTATTGAATCACTATGAGATTGAAACCACGATTTATAGTTATCATATGCATAATAGAGAGCATCAAATCATCAATATCTTAAATTTATTAAATGAAGGTAAAACGATTGCACTCGTTACTGATGCAGGCATGCCATGTATTTCAGATCCTGGATTTGAACTTGTTGAAGCGGTTCAAAATGCGAAGATTAAAGTTGAATCAGTTCCGGGACCGACAGCTTTAACAACCGCCGCCGCGATATCGGGCATAAATTTAAGACGCTTTGTATTTGAAGGTTTTTTACCTAAAAAAAAGGGACGACAAACGTATTTCACCTATCTTAAAGATGAAAAACGACCTATTGTTTTTTATGAATCTCCTTATAGAGTATTAAAATCACTAAAAGATATTGAAAAATATTTTGGAAATGTTCATGTAGTAATTGCCCGTGAGTTAACGAAAATGTATGAAGAGGTCATAAAAGGGCCTGTGAGCGAATTAATAACAAAACTTGAGGCTAAACCGATTAAAGGTGAAGTTGTCATAATTGTTGAGAAAGAGAGATTAGAAGCATATGTCGATGACGAAAGTTAACTGGTATCCTGGCCACATGAAAAAAACTAAAGATTTAATCTCCGAGAATATCTCAGCGGTAGATTTAATTCTTGACGTGCGTGATGCGCGTGTATACATAAGTAGTGCTAACCCTGATTTGAAAAGTTTAGCGGGTGTGAAGAATCGTATTGTAATATTGAATAAGTCAGATTTGGTAGAACAAGCAGAACTTTCAAGAATCAGTGGTAAAATTATTGCTGAAAATCCAGGCGTTAAAGTAGTTGCTATCAGCGCTGAAAAGGGAACTAATATAAAAAACATGAATGCTCTTATTGAGGGATTTCGCAATGTCAAAGTTGAAAGAATGCTGAAAAAAGGGTTAAAAAAAACAAGTTTTAGAATTATGATTGTTGGAATTCCCAATGTAGGAAAATCCAAGTTAATCAATACTTTAGCAAAAAGAAAAGCTGCCGGAGTTGGAAATAAGCCGGGTTTTACACGTGGAAAACAGTGGATATCTCTTCCAAATGGAATTGAACTTTTAGATACACCTGGCGTTTTATGGCCGAATTTTGATAATATTGATATAGGGATGAAACTTTCAATTATTTTAGCCATTCGCGAAGATATACTTGATAGAGTGGATACAGCAAAATATTTCTTATTAATTGCAAAGAAAATGGGTTTTTTAAAATCAATTTATACGGCTTATAAGTTGGAATACTTAGAAAATGAACCAGATTATTTAATACTTGAAAAAGTAGCGAAGCATTTTCATATGCTTTTAAAAGGTGAAGTATTAGATGTTGAAAAAGCAAGCTATAAGTTGTTGATAGACTATCGTGAAATGAAATTAGGAAAATTTCCGCTTGAATAGGGAGGCACTATGTCGTTAGTCAAATTAGACTATGAAAGAATAACTCAAATACTGACAGGGTTTATTAAACAAGAAACTGAAAAAGCTGGATTTAATAAAGTGATACTTGGGCTTTCTGGTGGGATAGATTCGGCGGTAGTAGCATATCTTTCTGTGCTTGCGTTAGGCTCCAAAAATGTGCATGCAGTTATGATGCCATACAAATCATCGAGTCAGTCAAGTTCAGATGATGCAATGAAGTGTGTTAATGAATTGAAAATTAGCTATGAAAAGTGTGAAATTACTAAAATGGTAGACACTTACTTTACACAGTTTCCGGAGGCAAATAACCTTAGAAAAGGAAACAAAATGGCAAGAGAGAGAATGTCAACACTCTATGATCTTTCGAGCTTCTATAACTGCTTAGTAATAGGCACTAGTAATAAAACAGAATTATTATTAGGCTATGGAACTCAATTTGGAGATTTAGCTTCAGCTTTAAATCCGATTGGAGATCTATATAAAACGCATATTTGGGAGTTGGCCAAGCATTTGAAAATCCAACAATCCATTATAGATAAAAAACCAAGTGCTGATTTGTGGGAAGGCCAATCTGATGAACAAGATTTTGGATTTAGTTATGAAGTAGCAGATAATGTTTTATATCAATTTGTGGAAAGACATCTTTCGAAGCAAGAGGTTATTGAATTAGGGTATGAAGTAACGACGGTAGAAAAAATTATTGCGATGATTAAGCGTAATCAGTATAAGCGAACTTTACCTCTTATAGCGAAAATTTCATCAAGATCTATTGGAAGTGATTTCTTATATCCGAGGGATTGGGGGCTGTAAAAAACGGAGGAGAATATGGAAAAAATGGAAGATGAAATTGTGAAACTTAGAGACAAAACCGAAGAATTTTCCACTATTGAAACGGCTTCATCTTCAAGTGAAGATATTTTAGATACCAAAAATGAAGAAATTGAATATCAAAAGTTTGAAATTGAAAAGTTTAATTTTAAAGAAGCTTCTGGAAATTCAGTATATCAAGTGGAATTGGCGAAAGCGATTGAGCATTACTCTAACGGTGAATTAGAAAAATGCAATGAATATCTTGAAAATTTCACATATGAATTCGAAAGTTTTATTGAGCAACCTATTTTTAAATTTTTTGAAAGTAGTAGTGCATTAAAGGAAAAAATTTTAGAAAATTCAAGTGTAGAAAATAGTTATCTGATGCTTGCAATGAACTATATTGAGCTCGAATATTTTAAAAAAGCAAAATGGAAAATTATCAAAGGACTTTCATTTTACCCCAATAATTTGAAGCTACAAAATCTACTTGCAAAGTGTCACATTATGTTAAAGGAACCTGATGAAGCAAGACAAATACTTGAACGAGGTATGTTTCTAGGCAATTTAGATTCGATCGAAATATTTGAAACATTGTGGAAACCAAACTTTAGTTTCGAATATTTCATTGATGTTGTGATGAATGGCGATCTTGAAAAAGTAAATCATTTTATTGAAAATGGAATGGATCTAAATTTGCAAAACAGTGAGGGTCGAACAGCTTTAATTTATGCGTCATATTTGGGATTAAAAGATATTGTTGCCCTACTGCTAGAAAAGGGTGTGCTACTAGAAATAACGGATAAAAAGGAAAAAACAGCTTTTGTTTATGCTGTTGAGAGAGCTGATGTAGAACTTATGAAATTACTCATTTCACATGGTTCGAAAATGGATTTAGAAAATTTAAATATTAAAAATAAAATTAAAAAATTTGTAGATGATGGCAATATTGGTGTACTCAATTTGTTATTTGGCTATTCGTATATTGAAAAAGCTGAAAATGAGATTACTGATGTTGAAGAGGGAGCATTAGATAATAGCTTCGAGAGTATGAATACTTCGAAAGTATTGGACGATTCACCGATCTTAAATTCTCAAGATGGTGTTCCTACAACTGATATTGAAAATAGTGATGAAGAAAGAGAACTAGATTGGGAGGAGTCGCTAAAGCGTATATTGAGCGATGATGATGAGCTGAATGAGTTCGATAATTCAAGAGAACTAAATATTGATTTTCGAGAGAATACTCTTCATAAAGTGAGTAATACTGAAGATACAAAAGCAGAATTCGTAAATCAAAGTGTATTTAACGTTTTAAGTGAAAAATTAGAACCGGAGCTAGAAGTTAGGCAAAAAGAGATGTTAGTAGCCATTGACGAACTTGTTTCAAAAAGTTTTTCATCAACGCTTTTAGCACATCAAAAAGTAGAGAAAAAGTCTTTATTTTGTTCACTATTTGCAAAAAAAATAAAAATTCATAATTTTTTAGAATTTTTAACAACAAGTTCTAAAAAAGATATTGATAAATTCATTCACACAAATTCCATTGACACAAAGGACAAAGCTGGAAATACGCTGCTACTTTCAGCCATTCAACTAGAAGATTTTGTCTTGCTTGAGGAGATATTAGCACTTGGGCCAGATATTCGCATTATTAATAAGGCGGGGCATGATGTTGAACTTCTTATTATGCAAGTACGGGTTCAAAATCGCGCTAAAATAGAGACCCTTTATGAAAGTTATAAAGATGTTGTAATAAATAGTGAGAAAAAAACCATTCAAGAGAGTAATAAACAAATTCGAGAGCGTCAAAAACAAGAAAAAAAAGCATTGCTTCAAAGCAAAAAGGAGAACCAAATAAATGAACGAAAATCTAGACGCGAAAATCGTAAGTGAAGTTGAGAGGCAACTAAAAATTTTACGTCGGGGGTGTGAAGAAATTATTTCTGAAAATGAATTTAAAGAGAGACTTTATAATTCTATAAAGAGTGGGACTCCTTTAAAGATTAAATTTGGAATTGATCCAACAGGAGATTCAATTCATATTGGACACGCTGTTGTGATGCGAAAACTTCGAGAGTTTCAAGATTTAGGGCATGAAATTCAGTTTTTAATTGGAAGTTATACAGCGAGAATTGGTGACCCTACAGGAAAAAGTGAAACACGCAAGGTTTTAACTGATCAAGATATCCAACACAATATGAAGAATTATATGCGTCATATAGGGAAAATTTTAGATATAAGTAAATTAAAAGTTGTCTATAATCACGCATGGTTAGAACAACTAACTATGGAAGACATTTTGAAACTCATGTCTCAATTTACCGTTTCACTTATGACAAGTCGTGAAGACTTTTCAAAAAGACTTTCTGAAAATAAGCCAATTAGTTTAGTGGAATTTATGTATCCTATCTTACAAGGGTATGATTCCGTTGCACTTCATTGTGATGTTGAACTTGGAGGGACCGAACAGAAATTTAATGTACTTCGTGGACGTGATTTGCAAAAAGCGTATGGACAACTACCTCAAATTTGCATGATTCTTCCAATTCTTGAAGGAACTGACGGGAAAAATAAGATGAGTAAAAGTCTTAATAATTATATTTCTGTCGAAGAAGACCTCAATGATATGTATGGTAAAGTCATGTCTATTCCTGACGAAATTATGGGACGTTACATGAGGCTTACTACAAATTTAAGTGATGAAGAGATTAATGATATAGAAAGAAATTTAGTTGCAGGGACAGTTCATCCGATGGATGTAAAAAGGCGTGTTGCAAGAGAAGTTGTTTCGATTTATTATTCATCAGAAAAAGCCATTGTGGCTGAGAATTATTTTAGTGAACTCTTTTCAAAACGCTCAATTCCCCAAGACATAGCAGAAATTAAATTAGAGCATGCAACTATTGAGATAATTCCTTTACTGGTTGAAAAGCTTAATTTTTCTAAAACAACCAGTGATGCAAGAAGACTGATTCAGCAAGGAGCCATTTCAATTAATGGTGAAAAGATTGAGGATGTGAAGGCAGTTATTTTGCTTGAAAGCGGTATGATTATTAAAGCAGGCAAGAAAAATATTGTAAAGATAAAGTAAAATTTAAATAAAAGACCTCCTTCAAAACCCCATATCAGCATTAACAAGAGCACAAACAATATTAAATCGTTTTAGAAAGTCTTTTCTTCTATTGCGATATTGTGTACTAAAAATTTTGAAAACTTTCAATTTAGCATTAACATGTTCGACAATGATTCTGATTTTTGTTTTTTCTCGATTTGACAGCTTATCCTCATCAGAAAGAGGATTATGTTTTGAAGATTTTTTTGGTAGCTCACAGCATTGATGAAACTTCAAAACACCTTGATAACCGCTGTCTCCATACAATTTCAACGTTATATTGATCAGCAGCTTAGAAACTTTAAATAAATCAAAATCATGATTTTTTCCTTTGCAAACATTAGTACATAAAATTTTCTTTTCTGAACTAATTGCTATTTGAGCTTTCAAAGTGTGATCTTTTTATTTTTTTGAGTAGTGCTCGTTTTGTTTTTTTTAGGTCTGTCAATACTAATTTCTGTTGCATTCACTACAATAAATTCATGCGTTATATTTTGTAGTGCTTTTTTTCCTGGCAAGCGAAACTCAGGGTTTTTTACAATTATGCCCTCTGCTTCTTTGATTGCTCTACCTATTGTTGTCTCGCTAACTCCATAATCAAAAGCTATCATTTGTAGTGGTCTATACTCTCTTAAATAAGATAATGCTATGAACAATTTATCTGAATTGCTTAATTTGTTTGGTCTTCCCCCATTGACCTTTTTTTCTTTTCGCAATTCTGATTCATCTAGGATTACTAGTATTTTCTCAAATATCGATTTTTTTACTCCGATTAATCTTTTAAATGTTTTTTCATTGAACTTTTTGGCTCTTTCATATCTTTAGTTCTTGACATATTTTATCATTTTTAGGTTTTTGAAGGAAGTCTAATATATCTATCTGACCAAAGGGAAGTATTGCCTTTATTTCGCACCTGTTCAATTTCATATTTACGAATTTCTAAAACGTTACCAGTGAGTTTTATCATTTCATCATAAAAATTAAAGTCCCTCATGAGGTTTAGCTCTTTTTTGTTTTTCGCCTTAAGTGTGTTATACGACAAGCCCAGTACAAAAGGCTAAAGCCTTTTATAAGACCATTTTTCTTCTCTCTAATGGGTAGGGGATTGTTTTTTTCTATCCCCTCAAATGTCAAAATAAATTATAAAAAAAATACCGCTCAGGATTAATTATCCTTTACGGTATTTATTCTACACGCCTTCAAGCAGCGGGGTATTAAAGGTCAAAAGATTTAAAGCAATTTCAAATTATCTAACTAGAGTTGTGCGTTTCATCTACGCAACAAAGCGCAACTCGAGTTAATAAATAAATTCAAGCGGCGGGGTATTAAACCCAATGATACTTAATAAAATATCGATTTTGTGTAAAGGCATACTTTTCATCTAATACTTCAAACACTACTCTACTCTTTTTTTCCATTTCAATAACCTTTGGATAGATATCAAAGATTAACAACTCTTTTTTCATATTTCCACTTTTCTAAAGCTTTTCTCTATACTACCATAAAATTCTTATTCGAAAACAAAAAAAGCTTACAAAAAGTGATAGGAAATACAAATTTCTTCCAAGCAACTCTAATTTTGATTTTTTTGATACAAATATGCTATATTATTCAATAAAACTGCGTATTGTAAGATTTAAAATCAGTGAAAATACCTATGAAACACTTATCTCAAATTTGTTTGACACTACACATTCATTGATGCAATTTAAAGAGTGGTATAATATGCGTTGGGGCATTGAAACTGCCTTTAGAGAATTAAATATATAGCAAAAAAAGCTTCCATCAATCAAATTGTATTAGGTTTTTTTAAGTGGCTAGTATATATAAAATAATGGGGAAACGAAGATATGGATGTTCGTAAAAAGTTTGATGACATTATTGAAAAAAGAGAAATAATAAACAGAAAAAAGACAGCGAAAATGGAAAAGTTTAAAACCGAAGAAGAGCGTACAAATAGGAAATTAGAACGAGTGACATACTCCCACCACCTAAGAGGTGGGGGCTTCTTGGGAAGTAACTGCTTCTAGTAGCCAGTTATATTTACCAAGCTCATCGGCTATGCCCTAGCCTAATCGATATGCTAGTTGAGAGCTAATCTCAACGCTTCATTTTTGATATTGAGTGCTGAATTGTGGTCTCTATCTAACTCAAAGCCACACTTGCAACGGTATACTCTATCAGAGAGTTTCATTTCTCGAATAGATCCACAATGGCTACACGTTTTAGTACTTGGAAACCACTTGTCTATCTTGATTAGCTGTTTACCTTGTTCAAGCAACTTGTAGTTGAGAAACGTCAAAAACATTCCCCAAGCATTATCATGGACTTTCTTTCCAAACTTTAGAGCCTTGCTCATACCCTGCATATTCAAATCCTCTACTCCTACCATATCGTATATATTGGCTAGATTTTTTGAAAGTTTATGAAGATAATCTTTACGTGCATTAGCTACATGTTCGTGGATTTTAGCCACAACTCGTTTTTGCCTGTACCAGTTGTTACTTCTAAGCTTCATTCTTGAGAGTTTTCTATAGGCTTTTTTGAGCTTCTGTTCTGCTTGGTAGTAGAAGTAAGGGTAATTGGTTTTCTTGCCCATACTATCGACAAACAAGCCATCCATTGCAAAGTCCAAGCCAATAGATGAGTTGATTGATTTTTGAACTATCTCCTTTTCATACTCAACAAGAATTGATACTTCGTATTTCCCTCGTGGAGTTCGTGAGATAGTTACAGATTTTAAGGTGCTATCTTGAGGTAATTCACGATGTAAGATGACTTTTACAAATCCTATTTTAGGTAGTTTGATATAACCATTTTCAAGCCTTACACTACCTTTTTGATTGTTAGTCGTATAAGTGGCTACATGATTTTTCTTAGACTTGAATTTAGGAAATTTAGCATTTCCCCTAAAGAAGTTTTTATATGCACTTTCAAGATGTAATTGTGCGTTAGCAAGAGCTAAACTATCAACTTCTTTGAGAAACTCAAATTCAATTTTATATTTAGCAGGTGTAGGATATTTCACTTTTTTTAGTGCTTCTTTATCCTCTTTGAGAGCTTCATAATTCGCTTTTCTCTCACCAAGCATTTTGTTATAGACAAGGCGAACACACCCAAATGTTTTTTCAAACATTTGAGCTTGAGATTTATTAGGTTTAAGTCTGAACTTGAACGCTTTATTCATCTCTGTCACCTCCAATCTGATGCTATTATATCAGAAAATTTAGTTGTATTGTGGGTTTTTAGAAAAAATATTTTCTGCTAACGCAGAAGCGTATTCATCACCCACATACGTTCTCGCTAAAGCGAGTAAGGTAACTTAGAAGTGGGAGAATTCTACGCTTAAAAATCTGTTAAAAAATAATCCCTCACTAGCACTTCTATGTGTAGCACAAGATGCAAAAACTTTTCAATATTTAGGAAAAGAAGCCACACTTAACGATGATGTTATACTTAAAGTAATGGAAAATAAAGATGCCAAAGAGATTTTGAAAAATGTTCCTGCATATAAAATGTCTAATATATTTTCTGATACCACCATTAACCCGACATTGATCAAAAATGCTTTTGATGAAACAAAAGTTAATAGCTATTCACTTAGTGAAAGCAGATTGAAAGAAATTTCTCAAATTTGCTTTGGTGAAAAAAATCAATTCTCAAATCCAAATCAAGAGGATTCTCACTCCATTAGTGTTAGTTTCGCAGACGCTTATGGTGATGGAAAAATCACTCAAGAGCGTAGCTGTAAAATATAATTATCATGGAAGGATTTTGGATGAAAAAAATACTCGTTGTAATTCTCATTTGTGTTGTATTTTCTTTATCTATTTTTGCTTCTCAAGTATCTATTCAACAAATAAGCTCCAATAATTCAAAAATACGCTGATATCGACCAAATTAGCCCTTATTTAGTACTTGCAGTCATTAGACAAGAATCTAACTTCAATTTGAATGCTTTATCCAAAAAGAATTGCTATGGGCTAATGCAAATTTCAACAGGGACTGCATTGTTAATAGATAAAAATGCAAATATTAGAACAATCTACGAACCAGATACAAATATACGCATCGGAACCAAGTTTTTAAAACAAATGCTAGCTAAATTCAATAACAACGTACCCTACACACTAGCAGCATATAATGCTGGCCCTGGTAACGTTTATGATTGGTTATATAAAAACAGAAATCTAAATATTAAGCAAATCCCTTTCTCTGAGACAAGAAACTATATTAGTTCAATTATTTCTATCTATAATACATATAAAACCAATCAGGTTCTTTCGTTTGTCGGCTTACCCGCCAGCACTAATGCAAATAGTGATTTTCAAGGCAATCCAGCAGATCCTAGCGATGGTCAAGTGCAACAACAAGCCGACAATATTCAATTTAGCCCTAGAAATGATATCACATTCTATAAATCTCCTTGAAATACTTGAAGAAAATGAATCAAAATTATATAATGATATTATGAATGGGGGTGAGTGTCATGAAATTTGAAGAATTGTCAGAAAATGTAAAGTCAGAACTTGAACAGATAGTAGCAAAGCTTGAACCCTTTGAAATAGTTGAAACAATCATACTCTTTGGATCCTATACAAGGGGAGCACAAACGGAGAATAGTGATTTAGATCTCTTTGTCATTATCTCCGATGAAGACAAGAGAAATATGTTAGATATTAGATGGGAATTAGATGACAAGGCATATGACGTGCGTAATATGGCAAAAGACATTCTTTACTGTAAAAAGAATAAATATTTAGCGCATTTAAAAAACAAATCATACCTACACACACAAATCAAAAATGAAGGAATCATACTGTATGAAAGCACTAAATCAGTTTGAAATATTAAATAGTAAAGCGGAAACAGATTATAGAGTATGTCAAATACTTAAAAATCATAATGAAATTGAAGCTGTTGCATTTCATGCTCAACAATATCTAGAAAAAAAAATGAAAGCCTTTTTAGCTCTAAATGAAGAGCCTTTCGAAAAAATTCACGATCTCAATAGACTTAACCAAAAATGTATTGAAATTGA
>JAPLKR010000036.1 GCA_026387965.1 Fusobacteriota bacterium
ATACTCGATTGCTCAACCGCTACCCGTAAATGGCAAGCTAACATTTGCATTAAATTTAGCTTGGAGCGGAAATGGGTTAGTAGCGCAATCGATTCCAGTCACGTGTTCTGCGAATGGTGGAACGGTCGTAACAACAGGAGAAATCGATGTATCTGTAAAGCCACAAGGTAATGATGCAGCGCCATCAAAAGTAACCGTAACCATTACAGGAAGCCAACTCAGTACGCCAGTTACTTTGAATATTACCAGCTACGGTACACCAATGTCTGTACAAAATCTTCCAATGGGAACGTATAATATCACGGCCAATATATCTGATGTGGGATATACGGCGACAGTTTCTCCAAGTAGCGTGACAGTATCGTCATCGACACCACTCGGTGCAGTTGTATATTATTCTAAGCAGGTTACGCCAACAAGTACACTCAAGCTAACATTAGGGAGTGCGCCAACTGCAACACAAGCAAATATTTCAATACCGAGCGGTGTAACGATTTATGTGAAAGATTCAGCGGGGAATCTTGTGAATAGCCAACTAGTTTCATGGGGTGGAATATTCCAAGTTTCAGGACTTACTATTGGACAAACATACTCGATATCAACATCTCCAGTTTTTAATGGAAAAAGCATTTATGCATACTCTGGTAGTATTGTAGCCACAGGCAGCAATTCCCTTTCCATAGTAACAGTGACAAGCAGTCCAACTTTAAATAGTGTTAATCTTTCCATAGCAAACTTAGGGAGTTCTACAGCGGCAGGTAGTTTAAGCACAAGCAGTTACAACGGATTAACTCTTAACTTAAAAGGATTGGTAAATGGCAGCAACTCGGTTCAAGTTCCAACAGGAACATATACTGGGCAAGCTACAAGTTCGAGTGGCGGTGTAGCGACAATTTCGTCGTTTGCATCTGCAAGTGCCACTATAGTACCCGTGAATTTTATTGTTGGAAATCTTGGAAGCATCACTTACCACTTAACATTTCCGGTGACTTCTTTGGCGACACAAGGAGAGCGTATTGCACTCACATCAAATTTTACTGATTTGATAATGTCAAATTATGTTGCAGGCGTGGTACTAGGAAGAATGATTCAAGAAAATCCGACGTATTCGAAAGTGCATTTTGATAAAGATTATATGTATGGAACACTTTTTGCACAGTTACTTCAAGAGAATATAAATACAGGAACTTATCTGTCGAAAAATGATACCATTAATACTGATCAATGGGAAATTGATACGCTTTTATCTCCGGGGCAAGGTGGACCTTATCAAATTAATGATTACTCAAAGCGCTTGGAGACGACAAGTGGCGTTGGATTGATCAATTTTGTGGCACTTCAAAAGTCTCTAGGATATTCTATTGCGGCTCAGGATAGTGGGGCACAAACCGCTTCAAAAGGACCTGAAATGCTAGATAATAAGTATTTTGGCCCAATGGCGGCAGCGTATTTTCACTACAATGACATATTAAGAATGGCACAAAACAACTCAGAGACATGGGGACCACAAGCATCAACTTGGTCGCCAATGATTGCAAATTTCTCTACAACGATATCAGACTCAAATAGCTTCTTTGATATGATATTAAATGCGTGCTATAATGCGGGATCGTACAGTTCTATTCTTGCACAATTTGTAAAAATTGGAGCTAACTATTCAAGTCCTACATATTCGAGCTATATTGCTAATATCAATAATTATTCACTTAATGATGCGCAGTATAATGCTGCTGTAGGTGTAAGCTCTGCAGGAACATTTATATTGTACCCAAGACAAGCACGTTTTTATATGGACGAAATGTACAACAAAGTACCAGGGATGACGACAAACAATGCCGTGATCTTTCCGATGAGCCAATTAAAAACGGTATTTACCAATGTTATGGGAACGCTTGCTTATGTAAATGCATCTAATCAATATATTGCTATTTCTTCAACGATAGCTAATAGTGCATTTGATAGTGCGTTAGCAACAAATGGTTCAAATGTAAATGTAGCGTATAATCTGTCAAATAGTTCGGATAGAGCGAAAATTTTCGCGATATTAGAATCAGCAACGCTTAATATTGAAAAGGCAACAAATTTCAAATTCAATACACTAACAGAAACAACGCTTAACGGTAAATAATGATTGGCTACTCCTTCTAAGGTAATGTCATTAAGTTAAAGAAATCGAATAAAAAGAAATCAGCGAGTTTGGATAATCCAAGCTCGTTTTTTTAATTTAATTCTGAAAATAGGAAAAAATGACGCACCCAAAACAGGCAGTATAACTGCCTCAAGTATTGAAAAAAAGAATTTAACGTGCTACTCTATATGTGAAGCTTTTAACAGCAGAACTACCGTTTCTTTTAAAAGAACGATTAGGTCTAATAGGTCCAGTATGTTTAGCGATTAAAGCTATCAAATCGAATACAGCGTCCTTTTTCAATTTGAAGTATGTAAGGCAAGCTTTAATGGCTAATGTAAAGTTAACTTGATAAGTATAACGTTTGGATTTTTGTTCTATAACTACGGAGTGGGTAATTATTTCACAAAAATTATACACTGTAAGCTTAGCATATATCTCTTGAATAATGGACGCTATTTTTTTTGAATGAAAATAC
>JAPLKR010000058.1 GCA_026387965.1 Fusobacteriota bacterium
AAATCCGCACCCTTTCATCCTTATTTTCCTAGTGGGATTGGCGATATTTTTGTATTCAATCAAACCTATGATGAAAATCCAGAAGCTATTCTAGATATTATTAAAGGAGGATTTTCAACTGGCCTAAGGTATTTTTCACTCTATTCTGAATCTAGTGATGTTGTGCGAATTAGTGGTTATTTAGTAAAAAAAAGCGAACTCTTAAAGCTTGACTTAAAAGAAGCTGTTCTTAACGATGCTACCGTTCTTGGCCAAGGCGGTCGTGACAATCTTGATTCTCTTTCTCGTAGAATAAGGTAATGTATATTAACTCCATTGTGACGGCTTCTAATGTAGATGGTCCAGGAAACCGAATCGCAATTTTTCTTCAAGGGTGTAATTTCATCTGTAAATACTGTCACAATCCTGAAACGATTCAGCACTGCAACCACTGTGCCCAATGTGTTAAGGTGTGCCATTCTAACGCATTGGAAATAAACAATTCTAAAGTTGTTTACAACTCCGCCAAATGTACTTCTTGTGGACAATGTGAGATTTATTGCCCAAATTTTTCATCCCCGAAAGTGCAAATTCTCACACCCATTGAGCTCTATGAAAAAATTAAGCGTTATCTCCACTTTGCAGAGGGCATTACTATTAGCGGTGGCGAAGCGACCTTACAATCATCTGATATTGAGATATTTTTTGATATTATAAAGGGATCACACCCTAACAAATCTTGCTTTATTGATACAAATGGGTCAATTTTACTTAGTGATCATCCTGAACTTTTTAAGCTTACGGATAAATTTATTTTTGATGTTAAGGCAGAAAATGAACTAGAACATATTGCCCTTACTGGAAAACCTAAAAGTAATATCCTAGAAAATATCCACTTTGCATTAAATCAACAAAAAATTTATGAAATCAGAACAGTACTTACACCACTCATAAACTGTGAAACTACCGTCTTATTTGTATGCAACCTACTTCAAAAAACGAATATACCCTATCAATTGATTCCAGTTCAAAAACATGGGTATTTTGCTGCTCAAATTACCCAAGTCGAGCGAAGCGACGTTGATACACTTCTTGAAAAAGCCAAAGCAGTACATTATTTATGTTATAAACGCTCCTTATTATAATTAAAAAACCCATTGGGATTGTATCCCAATGGGTTTTTTAATTTTCAATGATTTGTTCGCCTTTTAATTTTGCTCCAGGCTTTATTAAAGATTTCAAACTCGCAATAACACGTGAGTCTGGCGCTAACCCAGAGGTTATTTCTGTCTCAGTGTCATTACTCACTCCTACTGTAACTGGGGTCTTCTCTACTGTATTATCACTTGTCAGCGTATAAACAAATTTTTCACTACCACTTGTCACTATGGTACTTTTTGGAACAACAAAAGCATTATCTTTGCTATCTAAATCAATAGTTACTTTAACTTTATAATTTGGTTTTAATAAATTTTCTTGATTCTCGACCGTTAATATCACATTAATAAAATTTCCGCTTAAATTCTTACCATCTACTCTTGATACCACCCCACCTATTTTGCTTACTTTTGCATTAAATACGCAACTCAAATCAGATGCTTCAACTTGCGCTAAATCTCCAATATTGACATTTCGAATATATTTTGATGGCACTAGAACTTCCAGTTCCATTTTTCCTGTATCCACTATTTCAAATATTTTACTATCTCGCGAAGTGTCAAGTACTGTTCCAGATGCCGCCGCATTTTCTATAATACCATCAACAGGAGATATGATTCCATTTAACACTTGTGAATAAGTCGTTTGCATATTAGTTAAGTTCATTTGCTGCTTTTTCAAATCATATCCTAGTTGTAGCTTTTCATAGTTATTATCTTCAACCTCTTTATCATACTCTTTTTGAGCATTCAACACGATATTATTTTGTTGATTAATACTATGAATCGCCACAGCTATTTTAATTTGCTCCGAACTATATTTTTGATGACTCGAGTTCGCTGCCATTTCGGCAGAGTTAAGTTCTACTTGAGCACGATTAAAATCAAATTTTGTAATTAATGCCTTATCGTAAAGATTTTTTGTTGAAGCAAAGGTTTGCTCAGAAACTTGTAATTGAGATTGCTGAATTTCATTATCACGCTTAAGCAAAGGTAGACCTTGCTTCATAATTTCAAGATCGTTTTGCACTTGTACTAACTTCAGTTTCTCGTTATCTACATTCGTCGTAGGCAGTATTTTCCCAAGTTGATCAATTTGAGCCTCTATCTTTTGTAGATCTACCTGACCCGCTAAAATTTGAGTTTGAAGTGTACGTATATTTTCTGGCGTATATTCTCCAAGAACTTCACCTTGTTTAACTATATCCCCTTTGGTTACGTTAACCCTCTGAAGTGTAAACCCTGAAGTCCCATAGATTGTAATAATGGACTTTGAAACAGTTTCACCTTGAAGAGAAATACTGTTTCCTATATTTTTGATCATAGGGGTAACCACTCTAATTTTATACTCTTGTAGTCCTTTATTATTTTTTACAATAATCATTGACATAACGGCAATAACTACAATAATTATTACAATTAATGTAGCAGTTATACCCTTATTTTTCAGTATTTTTTTCATATTTTCTCCCCCTAAAACAGTTGACTTTTATCCCAATCTTTTAATCTAAATGATGCGCCATGTCCACTAAATATCATGGTCTCTTCAGGTAAAAGATCAAAAAGCCTCAAAATAGACTTTTTTAACTGTGAATGATTCGAGGTTGGCAAATCTGTTCTACCATGACCGTGTTCAAAAATTAAATCACCCACAACACACGATTTTAACTCTGGAATATAAAATACCATTTCACCTTTTGTATGACCAGGCATCTCATAGGCTATAATGCCATAATTATCTATTATGTCTTTATCTGATATTTTTTTTATATTTAATTCTTCTGTTTTTTTTGAAATAATCATTTGAAACATACCACCTAAGTTATATTCAGGCTTTTCTAGAAAATCAATCTCATTCTCACCCATATATATAGGCATATTCTTATCTAATTTCAAAATAGCATCTATTCCCGTAATATGATCAAAATGCCCATGCGTAAAAAATACCGCTTCAAGTTTAGCTTCTTTCTTCAAAATAAAATTTAGCTGTTCTTCAATAGAAAAATCGCCCGTATCTATAAGTATCGCTTTTTCATCTATTAAAAGTACATACGAATTTGTTTGTATCACGCCTAGCTCAAAACACTGCAGTTTCACTTTTCCTCCCAATTATACATTAAATCTAAAATATATGACATCGCCATCTTCAACAATATACTCTTTACCTTCAAGTTTCATAGCACCTTTTTCTTTAACACCCGTCCAGCCGTTATATTTATCAAAATCAGCCAGTTTAGCCACTTCTGCTCTAATAAACCCGCGTTCAATATCACTATGAATTTCTGATGCTGCGGCTGGGGCTTTGGTATTTTTTTTAATCGTCCAAGCTCTAACTTCTTGCACGCCCGCTGTAAAATACGTAATTAAATCAAGTAATTTGTACCCTGCTCTGATAAGTTTATCTAGTCCTGGCTCTTCTACACCTAAGTCAGCAAGAAACTCTATTTGCTCACTTGGAGTGAGGTCGATTAATTCTGATTCAACTTGTGCAGAAATTGTAATTACTTCCGAACTAATTGTCATTGCATATTCTTTTACTATTTTAACAAATTCATTTTCAGTTGAAAGTTCCGTTTCAGCTACATTGGCTGCAAATATCATAGGCTTTAATGTTAAAAATTGGTATGGCTTAATCAAGTCTTGCTCATCTTGAGAGAGTTTTAATTGTTTGATAAGTTTTGAATCTTCCAGATGCTTCTGTAATTTTTCAAAAAGTTCCACTAAAGCTTTGGCCTCTTTATTTCCAGTTCTTCCAAGTTTTTGATTTTTTAGTAGATTTCTTTCCACTGTATCTAGGTCTGCAAGAATCAGTTCTGTATTGATAATTTCGATATCTCTAATAGGATTTACATTTCCTTCAACATGTATAATATTCTCATCTTCAAAACATCTTACAACTTGGCATAGTGCTGCTGTTTGTCTGATATTTGAAAGAAATTGATTCCCCAGTCCTTCTCCTTTTGAAGCCCCTTTTACAAGCCCTGCTATGTCGATAAATTCTACCGTTGCAGGAGAAATTTTCTTAGGCAACACTACTTTAGCCAACACTTCTAGTCTTTTATCTGGTACTGTTACAATCCCCACATTCGGTTCAATTGTACAAAATGGATAATTTTGTGATTCTGCATTCATCGCCTTGGTTATTGCATTAAAAAGTGTAGACTTGCCCACATTTGGAAGTCCAACAATCCCTATTCCTAACATTTTTACCTCGCTATTCTTTTCTTTTATCCCCTATTATACCAAGTTTTCAATTATTTTGATATATATAGTTAAAATTTTGAGTTTAATATTTATTGCTTTTCTTACTTTATTCTCTATTTTTTAATTATTGTTGCACACACAGCAATATGAACTGCAAAGGCGCCTCGGCAAGCACTTCTTTACTGTTTTTATATGCCTGATTTATACTCTGTAAAATTTTCTGGAACGGGGGGGCAATCTTACTTTCACTAAGACTCTTTAAAAGCCAAGCCATATTTTTGCCAAGATTTGTCATGGTTACCATTCCCTCTTTATCTTGCTCTACCTCTCCTGCTGCTAAACCAAATCCCATATTCCAATAATTTGATCCCACTACGAGCATTTGGTTGATCGTAAAAAAACTATTTAGTGAGTTAAATGTGTGCATAGCACCATTTCTTCTTACTGCGACAATAGATGCTCCAATTTTTCTAGCTAATATATCAGCGTTTGCTTTTGCCATCAAACTCGTTCTATCAATAAAGCACTTCATCTGCCCTGTCATATCGGCGCAATATACTGGAGATCCGAGTATTATGGCATCCGCTTCTATCATTTTTTGAAAATATATATTCACATTATCATTTGCAATAATGCATTTTTGATTTTGATTCTCCATACATTTAAAACAAGCAATACACCCACGAATATTTTCTGCACCCACTTGAATGAGCTCAGTCTCAATACCCTCTTTTTCAAGTTCTTTAAATACCTTTTTTATCATGAATTCAGTATTGCCACCCTTTCTTGGGCTTCCATTAAATGCTACTACCTTCATCGCTTTCCTCCTAAATAAATTACTTTCTTAATTGTGCACTCATATATTCATCATCAAATTTGTCCGATATCTATTTGGTATAAAATTAATACACATATCACTCAAGTTACTTTATGACTCTTTAATGTTTTGCAAAACTTAAGGAGTGCTTAAAGCACTCCTTGATAACTACACTCTCGAATAAAGTTCTGTGATGTGTTTGAAAAAATCAAACATCTCTTCTGAAAGATTATCAAAATCAAAACGCCATTGCCAGTTCCCGGATGCCACCGAAGGCACGTTCATACGTGCTTCATCACCACACCCAAGCAGATCCTGCATTGGAATAATAGAAAAAACTGCTGTTGAAGCTGTTGCTGCACGGATAAAATCCTTCAATATTGTCTCTTCTTTCGCATTCAAATAATCTCTTGCAAAAGCTTGATCTGTTTCTTTTGCTCCTCTATACCATCCTAGAAGTGTTTGATTATCGTGAGTTCCTGTATAAACAATACTGTTAAATGAATAGCTATGCGGAAGAAAATTCAGTGCAGGTTCTGCACTGTCAAATGCAAATTGTAATATTCTCATACCTGGAAAATTAAAATCATCTCTGAGTTTCTCTACATCCGATGTAATAACTCCAAGGTCTTCTGCAAGAATTGGAAGTACACCTAATTGATTTTTAATCTCAGTAAAGAGTTCATAACCGCACGCTGGTAACCACTCCCCTTTGATCGCCGTTTTCTCTTCAAAAGGGACTGCCCAGAACCCTGTAAAGCCTCTAAAATGATCAACACGAAGAAAATCAAATAGTTTAAGACCTGCCTTACAACGGTCAATCCACCATTTGAAATTTGTCTCTTTCAGTTTATCCCAATTGTATAAAGGATTTCCCCAAAGTTGCCCTGTTACAGAGAAGTAATCTGGGGGAACTCCTGCTACTTTTACTGGTTTTCTATCTTCATCAAACATAAACATCTCGGTATTGGCCCACGCATCCGAACTATCCGAAGCAACATATATTGGCATATCACCAACAATCTTTACCCCTTTGCTGTTAGCATAGTTCTTTACTTTTTCCCATTGTTCAAAAAAAAGAAATTGAATAAATCCATGAAAATCAATCTCATATGCAAGTTTATCTCTGAAAAAATCAAGTGTTTGAGACTTTCTCATTCTTAAATCTTTTTCCCACTCATGCCAAGATTTTCCACCGTGTTCTTTTTTAAGCGCCATAAAGAGCGCATAATCATCAAGCCACTCTCTATTTTGAAGTTGGAAAAATTCCACTTTGTTTGCATTCAAATTTGATGTTCCAGCTCTAAAGTTTTCGTATGCTTTATAAAGAAGTGGAAATCTCTCATTATAAAGACGACCAAAATCTATAAAACACGCACTTGGTTGTTTTTCTGGCAAATCACCTTCAGAAAGCAAATTATACTCTACTAATTTTTCTAAACTCACAAAGTATGGATTTCCAGCAAAGGCAGAGAAACATTGATATGGTGAATCTCCATACCCTGTTGGTCCCACAGGACAAAGTTGCCAAATTTTTTGATTCATACTCGCTAACAAATCAACAAATTCGTAAGACTCTTTTCCTAATGTTCCGATACCATACTCGTTTGGTAAGCTTGATAAATGTAATAAAACTCCACTACTTCTTTCAAATTGAGACATATTATCCTCCATATTCAATGTTTTTATAAAAAATGTACACGAAATACGTGTACATTTTTTTTAAGCATTATGTAATTTCAATAAAGCGCACGCCCCTACAATTCCTGACTCATTACCTAATTTTGAAGGAATAATTTTTAAGTTTTCATAAATAGCTGCCATTGTGTATTTATACATTCTATCACGCAGACCATCAAATAGGATATCTCCCGCAAGACTTAATCCACCACCAATTATAATAATTTCTGGATTTAAAATATTGGCAATATTTGCAATTCCTTTAGCGAGATAATTTAACTCATAATCTACTAAAAGCAAACAAAACTTATCACCTTGTTTAGCACATTCAAACACAGCTTTTGCCGTTACCTGTGTTGCGTCTCCACCACAAACTTCCCAAAGCATAGTATTGTTATTTACTTCCATTCTCATACGCGCTTCTCTTTCAAGAGCTAGAGAAGAGCAATATGCTTCCCAACATCCGTATTGCCCACATCCACATAGTTTTCCATAAAGCTCTCCCGAACTTTTTATTTTCATATGTCCAACTTCGGCGGCGGCACCATTTGCTCCAGAAACTAGCTTGCCATCAATAATAATGCCACCACCAATTCCTGTTCCAAGCATAATGCCCAAAATGTTTTTATACCCAATTCCCGCACCTAACCATGCCTCTCCCATTGTCCCACAGTTAACATCATTTCCAACTCTAACAATCATCTTCGTCTCTTCTTCAAGGCGTTTTTGAAGCGGAAATTGTTCAAATCCCGGAATATTCGCACAGCTAAACACAATCCCGGTATCCGTATTAGTAGGTCCAGGTACTCCCACACCAATTCCCATTACAGTATCTCTACTAGCGTCAACATCAAACATCAACTCGCTGATAACAGTTTTAATACTTTCAACAACATGATCAGCACCTGCTTTACTTGTTTTTACTTTTTTTTCACTTAAGATTTTGCCTTCTAAATCGGTAATTCCAGCCTTTATCGTCGTTCCACCGATATCGATTCCAATTATATATTTTGCTTAATTCATGTAAACCTCCTAAAGTATAATTATAATTTATTTAAAAATTATAAACTAAAAATTTTATGATAGAAATTTTCTTTCACATTTGGATGGATAGAAATTCCCGATTTGATAATGGACGTTTTGAAATCTACCACTTGAGCACGAGGCAAGATTCTGCAATTTCTCTCAATAATTGTTCGAGAAGGAATATTGACAAATTTCCCAATAATATTAAGACCTTGCGAAACTAGTGCTGGCACCTCATAATTGGGGATTTCTACTTCTCCTACACCAATTTGGCATCCTTCACCAATAACGCAGCTTTTATCGATTATTGTATCATGAATAACACAATTTTTTTGAATGAGAGTTTTATTTAAAATAACACAATTCTTAACCACTGCACCCTCTTCTATGATAACATCCGCAGAAATAACGCAATTTTCAATGCTTCCATTAATGATTGCGCCACTTGACACAAGCGAATTAATACATTTTCCATGCGGACCAAATTTTACAGGAGGGGACGTTGAGGCTGTGGTTAATATTTTAACACTTGGATCATATACATCAATTGGAGGATTTTCATTCGTAAGTTCTATGCTCGAACGCCAGTACTCTTCTACTGTACCGACATCTTTCCAAAATCCGCCAAATGTATGGGCTGATACTTTGTATTCCTGAATGATTTTAGGTAATATATCACGCCCAAAATCTGAAAGCCCTTGTGGACCACAATACTTTAATAAAACTTCTACTAATACTTCTGTCTTGAAAATATAAATTCCAAGTGAAGCTAAATTAGATTTAGGAAAATCTGGCTTTTCTTCAAATTCAATAATCTCGTCTTTTCTATTTTTTACGACCATTCCAAAACGCTTACTTTGCTTCTTATCTATTTCCGAGACAACAACCGTTACATCCGCATTGCGCTCTTCATGGTGTTTGAAGATAGGCCTATAATCCATTACACAAATTTGATCCCCTGGTAAAATAAGCACATATTCAGGACGTCTTTCAATGATATATCCTAAGTTTTGATATACTGCATTAGCCGTTCCTTCATACCATGGTTTGTTAAATTTTTGATACGGCGAAAGTATGGTTACACCATTCTCTCTATCCATATCCCAAGCTTTTCCTATTCCAATATGCTCCGTTAGCGAGCGTGGAAAATATTGCGTCAGAATTCCTACTGTATAAATATCAGAATTTACACAATTGCTTAAAACAAAATCAACAATACGATACTTTCCACCAAAAGTTACCGCAGGTTTTGCTCTATCATATGTCAACAAATCAAGTCTTGTTCCACCTCCACCAGCTAAAATCATCGCTAATGCGCGGGTTTTGAATTTTTTATCCATTTTTGACACCTTTTGATTTTATTTTAATCAATTATATTATATCGAATCGTTCCTTTAAAATCTAGTGCTTTTTTCATATTTTCTTGATTTTATTTACTCTGTATGTTAAAATAAATTATTAATTTTTATTTTGGAGGTATAATGAAGCGTAGTCTTTCTGGTATTCAACCAAGCGGAACATTACATATAGGAAATTACTTTGGTGCAATTAAGCAATTTTTAGAACAACAAAAAGTATATAATGGCTTTTATTTTGTTGCAAATTTACACTCTTTGACCTCCAATCCCCATAACTTAGAAGAGAATACCTATGATGTGGTACTTGATTACCTTGCTCTTGGACTTGACCCTGTGAAAACAAACATATTTTTACAATCCGATGTACCTGAGCATGTCGAACTCTACTGGTATCTTTCTAATATTACCCCTATTGGACTCCTCGAACGCGCGCACTCTTATAAAGATAAAACTGCTAGGGGGATCGCTGCAAACCATGGACTATTTTCTTATCCTGTCCTTATGGCTGCTGATATTCTACTCTATGATGCAGATTTTGTCCCTGTTGGCAAAGATCAAAAGCAGCACTTGGAAATGGCTAGAGATATTGCTATTAAATTTAATCAGCAATATGGTGAGACGTTTAAAATACCAGAGCCGCTCATTAATGAAGCACTCCAAGCAGTCCTCGGGACCGATGGTCAGAAAATGTCAAAAAGCTATGGAAATACCATTGATATTTTTGCTCAAGGAAAAAATTTAAAAAAGCAAATTAATAATATTGTAACAGACTCCAAAGAGCTTGAAGAACCAAAGGATCCAAATTCTTGCAATATTTTTAAACTTTATGAACTTTTTGCAACATCAAAACAAATTACTGCTTTAGAAGCGAAATATTTAGCCGGAAATTTTGGATATGGTCATGCAAAAAAGGAACTTATGGATGTTATCGAATATTATTTTAAAGACGCTTATATTAAAAGAGCCGAATTAGTACAAAATATGGATTATGTCAAAAAAGTTCTGCAAGAAGGCGCTTTAAAAGCGAGAGATGTTGCAGCTCCTAAAATGGTAGAAGTCAGAAAAAAAATCGGTATTGTGACTACACTATAAATTAAAAATCGAGTTGGAAATCACAACTCGATTTTTTTATACCCACTACACTATTACCATCATGTTACATGTCATTTCAAAAAGTGGCGAAATATCTCCTAAATGCTTTATTCCTGAATCTAAATAAGTTATATGAGAAGCGTGCTCGTGATAATTCAAACTCTCTTCTCCTGTACTAACAATCGTTCTCCAAAACTGATGAAATATTATAACACGTTTATTTTTCATGCCAAGATAGAGCATCACATGCCCAGGTCTGTGCAAAATGGTTCTAAATGGTATCCCGTTTTGTACGATAAATTCAACTTTTTCACTTTTGTTAAGCCCTTCTAATGAAAAAAAATTACCATTTTTCACTTGATCTTTCGAATTTCGGTTAATGAAATAGCCTAAACACGCAAAATAATCCTTCATCGTTGAGCTACAATCACGACCTTGATACTTCCCTCCCCAATCGTATGGTTGCCGTATTAATTTGTTTAAAATTTTAACACAGTTTTTTTTACAATATTTCATTGGAAAATCATCAGTTTTTTCCAAATCGATTTCTGCTTCAACGTAATGAGCCATGCCAGTAATTTCATTTTTTAAGGGGACAACTGCATTATTGTGGCTTATTGCCACAATACTTCCAACAAACAGCTCTGCGCAATAGTTAAAGTTATAATATAATGGCAAACTATCTTGTGTGACCACTCTATAATTTTGATGTGACGTTAGCCATTCAATATCTTTTTCTTCTATTTTAGCCACATCGCATGCCTCTATCCAAGCATAATTTTCACTGCTTGTTTTTGCAAAAAGAAATCGACCACTTTTTGTTTTTCCATATATTTTAATAGGAATCGAATAAGGGACCATACTCTCTTGAATCATATCAAATGGATAATCTAATTCAGTTTCAAACAGTGGATGGTGCGTTGGTAATATTCTTAGATTTGAAGCTCTAGTTACCACACAACAATAACTTTTTTCTAAAAATGATTCCCTATCAATACTCGCTTTGAGTTCAGTCATAAATGCTTCACTCTGTTTTAATAAATTTTCACCACACCAATTTTTATTAGAAAATAGGGACCAATGATTCTCCATTTTTTCTAATACACTATTCTCGCTCTTTTCACACCATACAGAGTAATACCTGCTAAGATACATTTCTGCTAAAACTGAAGTTTCGCTTTCTTTCAAAAAATACGTTTCAAAATTTTGAGAAAGCTCTGCAATATCACTCAATTTTTGAAATACATTCATATTATCTCTTCTCCCTATTTCTTTTTTCTATCTTAACGTTTATTTTGAAATATTGCAACTATCTTAAATTTCATTTTACTTTTCTGTGTGTCCTTCTATTGATTTATTCGAATGACTATGTTATAGTAAAATATATTAACCAAATTGAGAATTGTAATGTGAAAAATAGCACTCAAAATGAAAATTAACCGCGGAGATGCGTTCCTTATACATGCATTGTACACGGTATTCCTTTTACAACGATCGTTGTTATCTTAAGAATTATGTACAAAAATTATTAAACGTAAAAACACTCCATTTTCAATCACTACCGCTGAATCTACTCTCTGAATCTTACTTAGGAGTTCAAGCGTTTGATCAAACTCTTGCTACTTGTTTACAATAAATGCGTTAAAATATCTATATACCAAAACGCCAGGCGGAGGTCTTTACTGTTCTATTGGGATATATGAGAATCACTCAATTAAATCCATCCTCAACTACCGATGTATTAAAAATTTCTTTACCAACGTAAATATCATGATAGCAGTTGTGACGTTTGAAGCATACTGATATTTACAATCACATCAGTATTTTTATTTCGACCAATAAAGGAGAATGAATCTATATTTGCAATATTTACTCCAAAATTCATACTATTGTGCATCTACATGATATCCTCCTTTGTTGATAACCACTATCCGCTAAAGCAGATACACATGTTGTTGCAGCAACAACAAAAGTAATAACTCTTTACATTCATTATTCTCCCTATTAATATCTTTGCCAAGAATAATCAACTTGCCCCTCTAAGTATATAAATATTTTTTCCTATTTTCTCCAAATCCCCTCAATTATTATCTAAAAAAATCAACTTAGATTGTGCATAATTTGACTAATTTATCAAATATTTACGAATAATTTTTAAGATGTTCACGTAAAGTTCGTAGTTAATTGATAAAATAAAGAGTGTTTTTAAAATTCAAATCTATAAGGAGTCCTCTATGATCAGCAGAAAATCTACGGCAGCCCCCATTATTGCAATGGCTGGGTATCTTTCTATTCAAATCTTTCTTATTATCAATATGGTACTCTATGCAGTACATGGCCTTGGACAATCGTGGGCATTTGCTAACGGAGTATACGGGGTTATTTGGAGTGTCAATACCATCATTGCTGTTGTCATCATCAAATTTGCTGACAAATGGGGCTATAAGGAGTCTTGCGTTATCGCTATGGTGTGTCAAATATTGGCCTTTTTCTTTCTCTCTATTGGTTCTGTTCCAGCCTTTTTAGTAGGCTCAAGCCTTTTTGGTACCGGAGCAAGTCTTTTTGTTAGCCAAAACTACGTCGTCCTTTCAAATACGATGAAAAAAGAGTATTCAGGAAGAAATAATGTATTTCTAATTAGCTATGTTGCTATGAATGGAGCCGCATTTTTTGCTGGTATTATCTCTGGTTATGCTAATATTATTGGTTATACTAATATCTTTAGAATTTCTATGGTTCTCTCAATCATCATGTTTATCTTTCTTATCACATTTTACCAAAAAACAAAAAGTGAAAAGGGAAACATCTGCTATGATCTCGATTGCCGTACACGAAAAGTGAAAGCGATGAGTTATTTATTCCTTTCTGGGGTTGCTTTTATCGCCTTTGCCATTCTACTCATATGTTGTTTTTTCTACAATGTTGTCAATTTACTCGTAATACTCTCAATTGTTGCCACATTTATCTATCTTATTGTTCTTATCTTTATTCATAAAGGAAGAGAAAGAAAAAAGATTTTCGTTTTTACTTGGATATCACTTATCTCCATTATTTTTTGGACAGGTTATAACTTATATTCTGCAACAGCCTTTACAACCGTTTTAGATACTGCAACAAATTTACATAATTTTGCCGTTCAAGACGTACTTTCTGTTGAACCGTTGGTTATAATGACACTTGGTACTCTTGTAGTTATCACTCTATTTAGATTAGAAAAAAAGCATATTCATGTCAATGCTGCTATGAGAAGTATTATTGGACTACTTTTTTTATCTCTCGGATTTTTTCTACCAGTAATCGGCTTTCACACAAACCATTTTAGCAATCTAAATGTTGTTTGGATGATCATAGCCATCGCGTTTTGTGGTTTTGGCGAGATATTCATCGGTTCGGTATGTAATGCCATCGCAGGGGATTGTGCTACGAAAAAACTTGAAGGAATCTTCATCGCCATTGGGTTTATTGTGCTTGGCGGAAGTGGATCTATCAGTGCTGTATTTTCAAACTGGATGGAAAACACCAGTGCGACAAACACTTTAATTATGACGCATCACTATAGCTATACTTTAGGGGTATTTGCACTCATTGCACTCATTGGAGCACTGATTTCTATTATAACATATAAAATCAGCACCAAATGGGGCGAATTCATCCCTTTTTCTCAAAAAAAATAGCAAAAGAGAGAGTTCAAAATTGAACTCTCTCTTTTGCTCAGTAAAGCAAACATCGTCATTTCGCAGATGATTTTCAAAATTTTTAAATGAAAAAACTCAAATAGTTGAATGCTGACTCCTAGGAAAAAAGTTGATTTTAGAAGATTATAACAATTTTACATTTTTTTATACTCTTTTGTTATAACCAGCTGAAATATCGGCATTCATGAGAATATTTTTCAAAGAGTAGATTTCCGGCAATATACCGCTTCACAAAAATGAGGCAGAATTTCAAACAGAAAGAATTTAAAAGATTAAGCGACAGAAAGAGTTTTTTTCTCTTTCTGTCGCTTAATCTTTTGGAACTAATAATTTTTGATTGTAAACATCCATAAGTTTCAGATAACCTAAAGATTCATGGTAACGTTCAAAATTGTAAAAGTAAATGTACTTATTGATAGCTTCTTTAAGATGTTTAATTGACTCAAAATTGAAAAAGTAAACCATCTCACATTTGGCAGAACGCCAAAACCTTTCAATGCAAATATTATCAGTAGTTCTTCCTTTACCGTCCATAGAAATTTCTATTTGATTTTCACTCATAATAAATCCTTTTAAATAGGTTTTGAAAATTTTCACAGTGCACTTTGTGGCTTTGTGTCAAATATTTGCTTCAAGTTAGGCTCAAAGCACTTTATCTTCGATATATCAATGCATAATTTCGTCTTTTTGTAGCATCCTTTCTAAAAGAATGAAACTCTCCGGAACAGATAGTACAATGTCTGTCCACAACAATATTTTCCTCTTTAACACCATGGGCTAAAAAATGATTCATTAAAAATTGCGCATTATCGTAGAAAACTTTTCCCTCACGAAAATAAAAAACCCCTTCTAACATAAACGGATAAGCGTCACTATACTCTTCAAAAAACTCTCTTGTAACTTCATAACAACACTTTTGAGCTGCTATACCAAGTACTATGCAAACCTCTTCCATTGTGACATTGAACTCACTTTTAAAACACGCCAAGGCTTTCTTTCCAATTCCAGCAAAGCTACCTTTCCACCCGGAATGAATGGCACCAAACACACTTCCATCTCTACTGTACATATATATAGGTAGACAATCGGCATTTTTAATCAATATAAGCACATTTGGATCGTTTGTGATAATTCCGTCCGCTTGTCCTAACATCTCTGTCTTGTGTGCCTTTGTAACCGCTACAACCCTATCCGAATGTACTTGATGAACGGTTAAAATGGGTCGCTCTACGATTTGCAACAATTCAAATAGTTTGATATCCTTATCCACTGTAAAAATATAGGGCGTTTCACTCGTAGTAAAACGCATTTCAATATCGCCAGCACTTAGTTGGTAAAAGTACCCCTCTTTTTTAAACATCGCTCTCCTAAATTTTGAGTGCAGTCTTTATGTTCGAACGCACTTGAGGATTAAATTTTGCTAAATTCTCCACAACCTCTTTCATATTCTCTCGCTGTGTATTCTTATCTGCTACATAGCGACAGTTATCCTTAAATACAGGAAATCTTCCCTTTCGCATATATTTTATCACACTACTCTCCTCTACGTGTGCCATAGGCCTAATCACCGTTACACCATGCTCCTCTGAGTAGTATTTAGGTCTCATGATATTGGTATTGCCTTGAAAAAAAAGATTCATAAAATAGGTCTCAATAATATCATCAAGATGATGACCAAGAGCTAATTTATTACACCCATTTTTTTTCATAAAGGTATAGAGAATTCCACGGCGAAGTCTTGAACATAAGCTGCACGCGCTCTTCTCGGCATTTTGCTCTCTGATAATATTTCCAAGATTAGCTGAGATTACTTCAATGGGATGACCCATCTCTTCAAAATACTCTTGAACTTTTTTAAATCCTTCAAAATCCAAATCCGTATTATAAACATGAACAGGGAATATCTCAAATTTAAAATTCACCAATGCTTTTACCCGAAGAAGTGCATTGAAAAGTGCCACGCTATCTTTTCCACCAGATATAGCAATAGCAACTCTATCTCCCTCCTGCACCATATCATAATCAATCATCGCTTTTCCGATTTTTCGCCACAAAGTCTTATTAAACCCTTTGAGTTCAACCCGTTCAAGAATATTATTCACTTTGCCCCCACATATAGTTCATATTCACATTTCTAACCGAATGAAGTAAACTCTTCTTAATTATGGGGTTTTTACTCTCTAAATCCAGCAACATCTCTTTAATTTCACGCCGTTTAGAATCATATTTTTGACTTCCAAATTCACAATTATCATCAATGACACGCAATTCATTTGTTGAAATAAAATTGATGATAGACTCCTCAAACACGTAGACCATCGGACGAATCAGATCAAATTTATCCGTTGTTGATTTCACGCTTGGAAGCATTGTTTTAATACTTGCGCCATAAAACATATTGATAAGTACCGTCTCAATCACATCATCTCCATGGTGTCCTAAAGCGAGTTTGTTACAGTCGAACTCCTCTGCCTTTTTATAGAGAATCCCTCGTCTCATTTTTGAGCAGAGAGAGCAAGGGTTCTTCTCACCTCTTTTTTCAAACACAATATTCCAAATATCCGTATGAAACACATGAATTTTTTGTCCTAATACGTTTTCGCCAAGCCACTCTATATAATCAGTATCCTCTTTTTTCATCGTTCCAGGATTAAGCATAATAGGAAAAATTTCAAAATCAAAACTTCTATCCTCTTTTTTGAGTTTTGAAAGCAAATGAACCAAAGTAAGGCTGTCTTTACCGCCTGATACACCAATAGCAATTCTATCCCCTTTTTCAATTAAGTTGAACTCTTTAATCGCTCTCACAAACGGTTGCCACATTCTTTTACTATCTGTTTTTAACATCTCTACCTCTTTTCTTTTTTTATTACCATTCAAAGTGGTATAAAAATATGTATAATACTTATATTATATCAAATTTGCTCTATTTTTTCATCATAAAATCATTTTTATTTATTTGTTTTTAAATCCGATTTATTATTATATTAAAATAATTTTGAAATTGATTTTCAAAATTTTAATGAGAAGATACGGCAGAGTTTTCACACATTTCTACCCTTCTACCACCTGTTTTGTAGAACTCTATTCGACACATGTCCAGTCTTAAAGAACTAAAATGATATTTAGTTCTTTTCTAAAAAAAATCCCCTTACCAATTAATAGGTAAGGGGATTTTTTATTTAGCTTAAATCAGATGAGTAGAAATCATCTTTTGTTGCACTTTCAATTTCATTAACTTGCTTGATATGTCCTGGCAAAAGTTGAAATACATCTCTTCCCACACGTGTAAATTTTGAATCAAGTGCATAAGAAAGCCCACTTACAAAATCTAAAGTTCTTCTCGCTTCTTCCTTTGAAAGCTTAGAAATATTGATAGTAATCATCTTATTTCCAAGTTTAAACTCATCTGCTATACGTGTTACGTCCTCAAAATACTTAGGCTCTAAAATTGAATGTTCGATAGTTACCCCCTCAGCTGAATACGACTCTCTTCTTTTAATTTCTTTTCTCTCTTTAATTTCATTGAATCCCATAACTTTTTTTGAAGCCTCTTTAGGCTGTACTGATTTTACATTATCTTGCTCTAACTCTTCCCCAAGTTCAAAATCATCTATATACTCTTCTTCAACATCGACCTCTTCAGTTACTTCCGACGTAAGGCCCATAAAATTACCTAATTTATTAAACATGCCCTTTTTTGCCATCTTTCCCTCCCATAATCTACTTTAACATAATTATACCTTGATTTTATTAATTTTTCAATCACTTTTTTTAGTCAAAAATAATTTCTCTAATTATTTGATTCGAAAGATACCAATATTTCTTAGAAATTCTATAGTTTTTACCGATTTTTTCTATTTTCCCTAGCTTTTCAAGTGCCTCTAGACGCTTTTGATAACGCTTTGGAACTTCCGCCCCTTCAATAATTAAGCGTAGACCAAGCATTATTTTATTCTGGGCTATAGTCTCATTACTTAAAATCTCTACATCTTCTCTTGGATATGTTAACTTTTCGATCATTTCATAATATGGATACAATTTTTTTATATTCGAATAACGCTTATTTTCGATATACCCACTCGCACCAAGTCCTACCCCAAAGTACATTTCATTTCTCCAATATACCTGATTGTGATTAGACTCATACCCTTTTTGAGAAAAATTTGAAATTTCATAATGACCATAACCTAAGGTGGAAAAAAATTCATCAATTTTAAAATACCACGATGCTTCTAACTCATCATCGACCTCTTCAACCATATTTTTTTTTAGATCAAAATGAAACTTTGTCCCCTCTTCCCAAATTAAGCTATAATATGAAATATGTGTTGGGAGGATTTTTGCGATCTCCTGTAAATCATCCTCAATATCCTTTGTCGTTTGAGTAGGAATTGCATAAATTAAATCAAGATTGATGTTCGATATTCCCACTTCTCTTGTCCACTTCACTGCGTTTCGAATATCTTCTGCCGTATGAGCCCGTCCTAAAATTTTCAAAAGTTTATCTTGAAAACTCTGAGCGCCGAAACTGATGCGATTAATCCCAAGCGTTTTAAGAAATGTGAGTTTTTCTTTAGATACTCCAGGATTCGATTCAATGGTTATTTCAGCATTCTCGGAAAATTCGAATGAACTAAAAATTTTTTTTAGTGATTCCCTAGAAAGCAGTGTGGGAGTCCCTCCGCCAATATACACCGTTTCAAATCGGTTTTTTTTATAAAGTCCTATCTCTTTTACAAGCGCCTTAACATAGCGTTCTTCTTCATGCAGAGCTCCTTGAAAGGCTGTGAAATCGCAATAAGGACACTTTTTTTCACAAAAAGGGATATGAATATAAAGGGATTTTACTTGGCTCATTTTATCTCCTATCTTATAAAAAAGAAGGGGGATTTTCCTCTCTTTTTTATTCTACCGACAGTGCTAAGCTTTCAAAAGCCTTTTTATACACTTCTACTTTCTCTACTGCTGCTTTTTCACTATTTGCTTTTACTGCAATATAGATTTTAAGTTTCGGTTCGGTTCCAGAAGGCCTTGCTGTTACAACTGACCCCTCTTCTAATACATACTGGATCACATTTGAAGCAGGTAGATTAATCACTTTCGAAATGTCCGTTTTAAGACATTTTTCAACATGTGTTTTAAAATCTCTTGCCACGTCTACTTTTATCCCTGCTATGTCTGTTGGCATATTATCTCTAAAGTGGTTTACAATTCTTCCAATTCTTTCAATTCCGGCTTTTCCCTCCATTGAGATAGCCACAATTCCCTCTTGATAGAATCCAAAACGGGTATAGAGTTTCTCAAGCTCCTCTTCTACGCTACTTCCAATGCTATCAAAGTATGCAAACATCTCGGTCACAAGCATTGCTGCGCCAACAGCATCTTTGTCTCTTGCATGCGTGCCTTTTAAATATCCATAGCTCTCTTCAAACCCAAATAGATACGTATGAGAATCATTTGCTTCTTTAAAAAGCTTAATTTTCTCGCCGATGTATTTAAATCCAGTCAGAGTTCTCATGGCTTCAACACCGTACTCTTTACATAAAGCATCTAACATTGGAGTAGAAACAATCGTTGATACCACCACACCATTTTTTGGCACACTCATATTTGAAATAATGTAATAAGTGAGCAAAATTCCAATTTGATTTCCATTTGGGAAATACCATTTTCCATTTTTTCCTCTTACAGCTGTCCCAACTCTATCGCAATCAGGATCAGTGGCAATAATATACTTTGCTCCTTTTTCTTCAGCGAGTTTCATTCCAAGTTTAAACACTCTTGGGTCTTCAGGGTTTGGGTAGTCAAGCGTCGGGAAATTGCCATCTGGGGTGGCTTGTTCTTTTACAAGGTAAAGGTTTTCAACACCAATGGTTTTTAAAGCTTCTGGAACCCCTTCAATACCACATCCACACAAAGGGGTAAAAACTATTTTAAAATTTTTAACTGTTTTTACAATTCCAGGTTTTACTTGTTGACGCAAAACTTCTGCCATAAATCTAGCATCTAAATCTTTAGAAATTACATGCATAAGTCCTTTTGCAAAAGCCTCTTCCTCACTCATAAGCTTTATTTGTGAAAGATCTTCAATTTTATTCACTTCTTTGATAATCAATGTATCATGTGGATCTGCCACTTGAGCTCCATCTGTCCAATATACTTTATATCCATTATACTCTTTTGGATTATGACTTGCTGTAACCATTACCCCTGCAAGACACCCTAACTCTCTTACCGCGTATGAAAGTGTCGGTGTAGGTCTTAAACTCTCAAAAATAAAAACTTTTATTCCATTTGCTGCCATTACAAGGCCAGTGTTTACCGCATACTCTCTCGAGCCAATTCTTGAATCATGAGAAATCGCAATACTTGCTCCTTGTGGCATTGCTTTTAGCATATAATTTGCTAACCCTTGCGTTGCTAGTCGAATGGTGTATTTATTGATACGGTTCGTTCCTACTCCTCGAATCCCACGAAGTCCGCCTGTTCCAAATTCTAATGATTGGTAAAAACGTTCAGTAATTTCTGCATCATTTCCTTTAATATTTTCCAATTCTTTTTTATCGTTTTCTTCGATAAAATCTGAATTTAACCATTTTTCATACATTATCTGTACCGCTTTTTCCATCCTACTCTCCTTATATGCTATTAATTTTTTTGAAGACTTGACTGAATACGAGATATGGCTCTCGTTTTTCCAATAATATGAATAATAGATCCTAAATCAGGCCCCTTCGACTCACCAGTAAGCATGATTCTAACTGGCATAATTACTCTTCCAGGCTTTTCAGCAACTTCTTCCATGACTTCATGAAGAAGTTCTTTAATTCGCTCTTGGCTAGTGTTCTCATCTTCTTTTTGAAGCTTTGAAACAAAAAGTGATATGCCCAATTTAACATTAGCATCTGATAATGTCTCATACATCTTCTCGATACTTTTAATCTCTTTTGCATCCATTCCCACTTCTACTTTAGGAAGTTCAAAAGAGTCTTTGAAAAATACCGATGATTTTTCTGCTAAATCTTTCAAATTAATCGCACTCTCTTTAGAAATATCTAATATTTTATGAAAATTCCCTTCCTCTATGGAGTTGAGTTTTTCACTATAAAATCTAGCTTCAACAAAGAAAGGTAGGGCAAGATCTGCAAGCTCAGAAGTGGTTTTCTTCTCTCTCATATAGATATTATTAATCCAATTAAGCTTTTGGATATCAAATACTGGTCCTCCTAGAGAAATTTTATCAAAACTAAAATTTTGTGCCATCTCTTCTAATGTAAATATCTCTTTGTTATCACCATAGCTATAGCCCATAAGGGCCAAGAAATTTAGCATCGCCTCTTTTAAGTACCCATTTTCAATATACCATAAAAGTGATGTATGATTCTTTCTTTTACTAATTTTTGTCTTATCATTGTTTCGAAGTAATGGCATATGACACCAAACAGGCTCTTGCCAGCCAAATGATCTATATAGCTGAATATGTTTTGGTGTCGAAGCAATCCACTCCTCAGCACGAATTACATGGCTAATTCCCATTAAATGGTCATCTACCACATTTGCAAGATGATATGTTGGAAACCCATCTGATTTTAAAAGCACTTGATCATCAATTTTATCACTATCAAATAGAATATCCCCACGTAGGGCATCTTTAACCACAATTTGACCCTCATATGGCATTTTAAGACGTATTACATAAGACTCTTCCGCTGCAAGTTTAGCTGCCACTTCCTCTTTTGAAAGTGAACGGCACTGTCTATCATATCCTGGAGCTTTTTTCATAGCAATTTGGCGCTCTCTGAGGTTATTCAGACGCTCTTCAGTGCAGAAACAATAATAGGCTGTGCCATTATCAATCAGCTCTTGCGCATATTTTTTGTAAATATCGAAACGTTCTGACTGTCTATAAGGTCCGCTTGGCCCCCCCACATCAGGACCTTCATCCCAATTTAAACCACACCAACGAAGTGTATCAAATATCTGCTTTTCTGAACTTGCTTGTGTACGTGTTCTATCTGTATCTTCAATTCGAAGTGTAAATGTTCCACCTTTTTTTTTAGCTAGTGCATAGTTGAACAGTGCAATATAGGCCGTACCTACATGAGGATCTCCTGTTGGAGATGGGGCTATTCTTACTTTTACTTGACTCACTTTTATCTCCTATAAATTAATTATTTGTTGTACTTAAGATGATTTTATCTGACCCATAACTTATCGTATTAAAATAGGTTGGAATAGGGATATTGGAAAACTTAAAAAACGGATTGGTTCGTGTAAGTATAGCATTCACTACTTTTTTTGAAACTCCTAATCCATTCATTTGGGCTTGCGTACAAGTATAGTACATCCCGCCATTTTGAATAAACATTTGCCCTGTTAAATTAAGATTTAATGAAATAAAACCTAACTTAACTGTAGCTACTACATTCACGAGATTATTCCCCACAAAACTCACATTTACGGATTTTATATCAGGATTTTTCGTCAAAAATGCTGCTTTTAAATCCGAAAGTAACATATACGCAGTAGACGTATCTGCACTTGGAGTCGCAGTAACTTGAGAAATATTTACATCTTGAATCACAATATTGGTAACCGTTACTGTATCTCCACTAATACTTACGCTCCCAATCGAGCTAACTTGGCCTCCTGTAAGGAGATACTGCTTAATTTGAGACGCGGTCATAAGACCGGACCCTCCGCTCACAGCGATTGCGCTTATGCCGTTAACTTTTCCAACCCATGAGGTTGTACTGTGTGGTGTGGCTGAGAAACTCATAAAGATAATTATCAAAAAAGTCAAACAGACTAAAATTTTATTTCTCATGACTCCTCCTTTTTCCATTTTAAATAAGCAAAAATATATTTATCAATTTTTCCATCCATAACAGAATCTACATTTCCTTCTTCATAGTTCGTTCGATGATCTTTCACCATCATATACGGTTGAAACACATAACTTCGAATTTGATTACCCCATGAAATTGAGGCATTTGAACCCTTTATTTTTAGAAGTTCTTCCTCACGTCTTTTAAGTTCAAGTTCTATAAGTTTTGAACGTAAAACCTTCATCGCTGTCTCGCGATTTTGAATCTGTGAACGCTCATTTTGGCATGTTACCACAATTTTTGTAGGCAGATGTGTAATTCGAACTGCCGAATCCGTTGTATTAACGTGCTGGCCACCTGCTCCTGTAGAGCGATAAACATCAATTCTGATATCTTTTGCCTGAATTTCAAGCTCTTCACTGTCCTCTATCTCTGGCATGATATCAATGGAAGCAAAGGATGTATGTCGGCGCTTATTCGCATCAAAGGGCGATATTCTAACAAGCCTGTGCACCCCTTTTTCACCTTTTAAATTACCAAATACATACTCACCTTTTACAAGCAGTGTTGAAGATTTTATTCCCGCACCATCGCCAAGTTGTCTATCTAGTATTTCAACTTTATACCCATTTCTTTGACACCAACGCAGATACATTCTCTCTAACATCTCTGCCCAATCGCACGCCTCTTGCCCTCCGGCACCTGAATGCACCTGAACAATCGCATTGTTGAAATCATACTCACCACCCAGTAGCATTTTCAGCTCTAAAGTCTCTATCTTTGTAGCAATGATCTCAACATTTTTAATTAGCTCGACTTCAGAGTCGTTGTCCCCTGTTTCCACAAATTCAATAAGGACATTAATTTCATCTAAAGAGGATTCTAAACTATAATACTCTTGAAGCAGTGCTTTTTTCATCGTTAACTCTTTAGTAATATGAGATGCTTCACGAGCAGAATCCCAAAAACCTTGCGAAAACGCTTGTTCTTCTAATTTTACTATGTCATTTTTCAATCCATCTAAGTCAAAGATAACCCCTAATATCACTTACTTTCGCACGGTATAGTGCCATCTCACGTTTTATCTCTAATATATCCATAAAATCCTCTTTCAGCTTAGTTTGCAATATTAAATATCTTTTTGGTATTCATAACCGTTTGATTTATAACTTCTTCTACTGAAATAGCTTTGATTTCAGCAATCATCTTAGCTACATATATCACATATGCGGGTTCATTTCTTGTACCTCTAAATGGAACCGGTGTTAGATAAGGAGAGTCTGTTTCAATTAATATTCTCTCTAGAGGAATTACTTTTACAACTTCTCTCGTTGGCGCCGCGTTTTTAAATGTAATCGGGCCAGAAAAAGAAAAATAAAACCTATCGATCAAACGTTTCGCCGTTTCATAACTTCCCGAATAACTGTGAAGCACTCCACGCACTTTCGAAAATTTTCCCAATATCTCTATAGTATCTTTTGTCGCATCACGCATATGAACTACCACTGGAACATCTAACTCTTCTGCTATTTTTAACTGCTTTTCAAAGGCGAAAATCTGCTCTTCGCGTGTTGAATAATTATAATAGTAGTCAAGTCCAATCTCCCCTAACGCAACCAACTTCTTTTCACACTTAAATGACGCTCTTAAAAATTCCTCAAATTCTGCAGTATAATACTTTGCATTATGTGGATGTAGCCCTATTGTAGCATAGATAAAGTCATATTGATTTGCTAGTTTTAAAGCACGATTAGAAGAGTCGTAGTCACATCCTATGTTCACGATGCACTCTAAACTCTCCTGAATTCTCTCTATTACCTGAGGCAAATCACTCTCAAATTGTTTATCATCAATATGAGCATGTGAATCAATTGGTTTCATTAGCACCTCAAAAAATTTTCTTATCTATAATTATACAACGATTACTCTGATTTTGCAAATAAAAAAACATGATTTTTTCAAGAATCCCTTGATATTCCTATTGTAGCACTAAAAAGGAATACACTTTCCCATCATCCATTCATTTTTTATAACTCTAAAAAAAATCCTAGTCGAAATGGTTCTACTAGGATTTTAATTATTATATTAAATAAAGTACTCCAACGGGACACACGTGAGTGTATATCCATCACACTTCGAAGTTGCCATTATTTGACCCCTCAATCTTGAATATCACTTTAAAAAAAGCTTGGCAATTTAGCCAAGCTTTCAAATAAATTATGCACCGATATTTTTAAGTTTTGCACCACTTCTAAGTTTAAGTTCCATCTCTTCAAGTGTTACACCTTTTGTCTCTGGAACGAACATCATTGTGAAGAATACGCAAACTACGCAGACCGCTCCAAATGCAAAGAATGTATTTCCAGGGTGATATGTTAACCAAATAACAGCATATGTTCCTAAAATTGCATTACAAATCCAGTTAGTCATAGTTGAAACCGTAATTCCTAAATCTCTTCCCTCTAATGGTTGAATTTCTGAACAGATAATCCAAATGATTGGTCCCATTGAAATAGCAAATCCAAAGATGAAAACAAGACAGAAGAAAAGTGTTGACCACTGAAGTGCTGCAGAAAGATGCATAATTCCCACACCGTTTACCACGTGATAATGTGTTTTGAATACAAATCCTACGAAGAAGGCTGAAATAAATAGAAGTGTAAGCCCAAAATATAAAATTGGCTTTCTTCCGAATTTATCTACATATTTAATCGCTAAGATTGTTGTTAGCATATTTACAAGTCCAACTACGATTGTCGCAACCGCTGGATTTGAAAACCCTGCTTGTTGGAAAATTTGCGTTGAATAATACATAAATGCATTCATCCCTGTAAATTGCTGGAACGCTTGAAGCATTGCTCCAAGAATAAGAACTTTCCAAAACCATTTGTGTTTAAGCAATTTCAATGCGCTTGCTTTATCTTTAGTCGCTTCTTTCATTTCAGACATTTCAAGATCAACTTCTTCTTTAGTGTTTCTAATTTTAGTTAAAACTATTTCTGCTTCACCATGTTTGCCTTGAAGGATAAACCATCTTGGTGATTCTGGTAGTGTTAGACACCCAATAAGCATAATAGCTGCCGGAATAACTACCACTAAAAGCATTATTCTCCAAGAGTTTGTGCTTGCAAGTGCCGAGTTAGACAGAAACATTAAGAAGATACCAATAGTAATCATAAATTGATACATAGCTATAAGTCCACCACGAATTTTTGGTGGCGCCACTTCAGATAGATAAAGTGGGGCTACAAACGATGCAATACCAACAGCAAGTCCAACGATAAAACGTGAAATTAGAAAGATTTCAAAAGTTGGAGCTACAACACCAAGTAAAATAAAAACAGTAAAAATAAGTGACGCTAGAATCAGTACTTTTTTACGTCCGAATTTTCTTGAAAGGGTTCCTGAAAATAGAGCTCCAATAGCAGCTCCGATAAGTAGCATTCCCGCTACTTCACCTTTTGTTGCTGTAGTTAAATGAAATGTTTTTGAAATTAAATCAAGTGATCCATTTACATAAGCTATATCTAGTCCAAATAGTAATCCTGCTAAGGCTGCGATAACACTGACTCTAATGGCAAGTGATCCGCCTGTTCTTGCTTGCGACATGTTTTCTCCAATGTTTTTTATTTAGTACTGAATTTTTACATAAACATAGATATCCAAAAGGATATCTATGTTTGTCTAAATTATTGACCAATTTTTCTTAATGGAATACCTTTTTTAAGATCCGTTTCAATCTTCTCTAATGTAATTCCTTTTGTCTCTGGTACGAAGAATTTTACGAAAATAAATGATAGTATACAGAAACCGGCAAATAAGAAGAAGATCGATGCATTACCAAAAGTGTGCATAAAAGATAATGATGATGACATTACGATTCCAGCAAATAGCCAGTTTACCATTGTTGTCACAGTCATTCCCGTTTCACGTCCTGCAATTGGGAATATTTCTGAACATATTAACCATGCAACTGGTCCCCATGAACATGCGAATCCAAAAATATATAGAATCAATGAAATTAGAAGTAGTGCTTTAAGCCCCATTCCAGGGTGAGCCACATGAGAGATCTGTACGAAAGCAAATCCTGCACCTAACATTGTGATTAACATTACTGTCGAACCAAGATATAGAAGTTTCTTTCTTCCCATTTTTTCTACCCATTTAAATGCTGGAATAGTAAAAAGCATATTTACTATCGGAATGGTCATCATTCCAACAAATCCCGTGATACTTCCATATCCAAAAATAGTTGGAGCATAATAGATCATCGCATTGATACCAACTAATTGCTGGAACATTTGAAGCACAACGCCCACAATTAAAATTTTAATGAAGTATTTATTCATAAATTTACCTTTATTAGTACCAATTACTAATGCGATTTCATTTAATTCAGCTTCAATTTCTTCTGTTGAATTAAGGGTTCTTCCGAGAACTGTCACCGCATCTTCTCTCCTATTTTTAAGCATTAACCATCTTGGTGATTCTGGAATTAAGAAACATCCAAAGAACATAATTAGTGCAAATACCGCAATTACTAAAAACATTAATGGCAGTGCAATGTGTGGTGCTGAAATAAGTCTTGCAATAAACACATTTGTAAGTGAAATTAAGAATATTCCGATTGTGATCATAAATTGGTAAAGTGTTCCCATTGATCCACGAATAGATGCTGGAGCTGTCTCAGAAAGGTATAGAGGCACGATAAGTGAAGCCACTCCTACTGCAAATCCAAGTCCAAATCTACATCCTGTTAATACGCCAACTGGTGGAAGTAACGCTGAAATAATCGTTAATGCCGAAAACAGGAATCCTGCAATCAGTAGACTTTTCTTTCTTCCAAAAAAACGTGCAAAAACTCCTGATAGTAGTGCCCCAAGAATTCCTCCCCATGCAAGTACACCTGCGTAGCTCTCTCCACCTTTAAATCCCAGATGATATACCCCTTCAATGCTGGGGAGCGAATTGGCAATAAACCCTTGGTCAAGACCGAATAAAAGTCCTCCCAAAGCCGCTATTGTACAAATTACAATTACCACCCCTTTGTAACTTTTAACAACGTAGTTTGATGTCATTTTAAATTCTCCTTTATAATTTTATTTTGTTAATGACTTTCACATTATAAACGTTAATTATTGCTTTGTCAATATTTTTACTTAAAAAATTTTCATTATTTTATTTTTATTTTATTAACTTTCTCCACAAGTGACAATCGAGAGTTTATGCATGTTTTATAATATAGCACGTGCACAAACTTTAATCCCTCAACATCTCCTCAAAAAATTCCCCATCTTAGTATTTAAGGGGAGAATTTAGCATTATTAATTTGATGAACCTGATACACTGGTCAGGTCACTTGTAAAAAATTGTTGATTATTAGTAAATTTAGAAATCACACTACTGACTTGTCCGTTGATTAACAAAGCTACTTGAGAAATATTGGTATCATTTTGAATAATTGAATTTACGATCCCATTGATAATGAGTTGTGCATGGTCTGAAGTATCCATTTTACTTGTAAATCCACTCGACAAATTGAGATATACTGTGCCATTTTGAACAAATACATTCAACACTTGTGTCGATGGATCTACCCAACCACTATCCTGAGCTATATAGGTTGTCGCTATTAATTTTACCAAATCATAGTCTTGATAACCTGAAGCGATTTGAACCGTTGATGTTATGGGTTGAAGTGCACTCCCTTGGGAGTTGGGGTTATAAAAGGTCACGTTGATGGTCGAAGTCTGCGAACCATTAACACCAGATATATTCGCCATTGCGACATTTTTTTTATGTTTAAGAAGATCCATACCAATATTTTTTTGTGCCACTAAGTAATACACATAATATCCAATCATCACAATTAGTACTACTACGAGTATTGTATTCCATTTTTTACCCATCTTGAGCTCCTTTATAAATTATAATATTTTTCAACCCCTTGAGCAATCGCACTTGCTATTTCTAGTTGGTAGACCGGACTATTTAAATTTCTAGCCTCTATGCTATTTGTGACAAATCCCACTTCAACAAGCACTGAGGGCATCTCACTTCCACGTAAAACAGCAAAATTAGCGCCATAAATACCTCTATTTTGCTCTCCAGTTGCCGCTGCAATATCTTGTGTAAGTAGTGCTGCCATTTGAGCTGCTTTATCTTGATTGATTTGATAAAAGATGTCATTTACAATTAAATCCGTATAACTATCTTGAACGCCAAACCTTTTATCCACGCTATTTTCATAGGCCGCAATCGTTTGGGCATACTGTGATGGTGTCTTTGAGAAATAAAATGCTTCCACACCTTTCATTATACCTGTTTGACTTGTTGCAGCATTAGCGTGAATGCTGATAAAAAAATCCGCACTGCTTGTATTAGCTATTCGACTTCTTCCTGGAAGTGTCACAAACTTATCTGTATTACGTGTCATAACAACATTGAAATTATCTTGCAGTAGAATTTTTTGAAGATCCATTGCAATAGCGTAAACTACATTTTTTTCTTGTATTCCGCCTATTCCCACGGCGCCTGGATCTTTCCCTCCGTGTCCAGGATCAAGCACAATCGTTATTTTTTTATTAGGAATATTCACTTTCGTAAATGTAAATTGAAATTGCTTACTACTCCCGCTTAGTACATACTGATACTTAACACCGGGATTTAGGTAGATAAAAATAGTTACGTCATTTTCATACCCATTCAGCGCATCCATTTTTTTTATATACTCTGAATTATTTATCGACTGTTTCAAAGCAAGTGAGCTAAGTGTGGTATCTGGTATATCAATATATATCATATTTTTATCGGAAATGTATTTAATAAATGGGGCTGGCGGTATTTTATAGTTTAAATTAATAGCTAACATATTCGAATTTAAAGAATAATTAGTCACTGTTGTCATTTGCGAATCTGCCAGCGAAATTGAAGATACCATCACTATAAACAAACTAAAAACAATGCCTTTAATTTGACCCATTTCTCACTTCCTTTCTTTGTCATTTTATCACAATTTTAACAAATATACAATTTATCCCATGGTAAAAAAAAAACAGTGCTTAGAGCACCGTCTTTTTTATGAGTTGTTAGGTAATCTTCCTCCGATTGCAGAACGCTTAATCGTTAGTTTTACCCCTTTATCTACACGTATATATATAAATTGATCATCCTTATCACCCGCATATTCTCCACGAACTCCACCTATTGTTACAATAACATCTCCATCTTTCAAATCAGAAAAAAGAGCTTGTTGTTTTTGTTTTCTTTTCTTTTGTGGCACCACTGAAATAAAGTAAAAAATAGCAATCCATACAATAATGATAATAACAAATGTAATCATCTGTGTATGTCCGCCTTTTGCAAGTCCAAACATATAATAGCCTCCTTAAAATTTTAACACTAATGTTATTATACCATAACTTTAACTATTTTTTAATCTTTTTTTTAATTTTTCGAAAAAATTAGTTTTATTTTTATAGTTTTCACCTTTTAAGCTCGATTCAAACTTCTCTAAAGACTCTCTTTGAGTCGCATTTAAATTTTTAGGAACCTCAATAAATACCGATACAAGCTCATCTCCATGACCTCTTCCATGTACATCCGGAATCCCTTTTCCTTTGAGTTTAAATACTTTGCCATTTTGTGTCCCCGCGGGTATTTTCATTGTTGTAGTGCCATCAAGAATAGGGATTTCAATATCTCCACCTACACTTGCCACAAAATAACTGATCGGCACTTCACAAATAATATCGTTATCATGTCTTTCAAAGATTTCATCTTCTTTAACATGAATAAAAACATATAAATCACCCAAAGTTCCATTGTAAGGCCCTGCATTCCCCCCTTGACTTACACGCATTCTTTGACCATCAGCTATTCCTGCTGGGATTTTCACCTCTTTTGTTACTGTCTCTCTTATAATTGTCTTTCCATGACACTCCGAGCATTTCTCTTTATGAATTTTTCCACGACCGTTACACTCCGGGCATGTACTACTTTGCATCATATTTCCAAATACGCTTCTTACTACTTTACGAATCTCTCCGCTACCTTTACACATCGGGCAAGATTCTTCTTTACTTTCAGGTTTCCCACCGGTTCCCTTACACGTTTTACAGTGTGCCATCCTCGCATATTTTGCCTCTTTAATGCACCCTTTAGCAGCTTCTAAAAATGTGATTGTCACATCATAGCGAAGGTCGCTTCCTTCATGCACTTGTGGTCCCTGACGGCGATTTCCACCACCACCAAACATTCCACCAAACATATCTCCAAGTCCACCACCGAAAATATCAGATAAATCTTCATAGTTAAAGTTTGAGAACCCGCCACCTGCATTCATCCCATCAAAAGCTTGATGGCCAAACTGGTCATATTGAGCCTTTTTTTGTTCATCTGAAAGCACTTGATATGCTTCGGTAACTTCTTTGAACTTATCTTCAGCCTCTTGATTGCCTGGATTTTTATCCGGGTGAAACTCCATTGCTAATTTTCTATACGCTTTTTTTAACTCTTCCTTAGTGGTAGATTTAGATACGCCAAGGACTTCATAGTAATCTCTTTTTGCCATTTCACTCACTCTTTCTTTAAAATCTTTCTATATTGTACTACATTTTTGTATTTATCTCAATTCATTTATTTGAGTTAATTAATCTCTATTGGCATATCTATGGAAAATGTATTGTCTTTTTCCAAAAATACAACCCCTTCTTTCTCTCTTAAATCTCTTGAATGACCAATAAAATCAGCAATCCCGCACCAAGGTTCTACACACACATAAGCCGCTCCTGGCTTTGACCAAAAGGCTAAATATTCAAATCCTTTAACCCCTATTTTAATCTCTGAGTGATCATATATGTTTTTGATTTTTACATAGTCTGACTTTAAGTTCTTAAAAATCCAAGCATCATTTTCAAAAATAGTTTTAGATAGGAACATCTTTTTTGATTTTTCAAGGCCTGGTAACATTGTCCGAGAAATATACATACCCTCCACAGGATAGCGCCTTGTCGTTTCTTCTTTTTCAAACTCAATAAAGTATCCATCAATGGTTCTTCCAGAATCTAAAGGGCATGCAAAGCCAGGATGACCACCTACAGAGAAAATCATCACTTCGCTACCCCTGTTTTCCACTCTGTATTCAACATTAAGGCTTCTACCTTTGAGCGTATAAATGAGTGAAAACTCAAATTCAAAAGGAAATATTTTTAAGCTCTCCTCGCTACTTTTTAAAACAAAATGGACAAAATTTTCACTGTGTGCTCTCATTTCAAACTCAACGCCTTGGGCAAACCCATGCTTTGCCATCGCATACTCGTTTCCATTTAAAGTATATCCTCCATCAATAAGGCTCCCAATAACAGGAAATAGCACTGGCGAAGTTTTTTTCCACACTTCGCCACGCCACATATATTCTTTTTGTGTTTTCACGTCTTTAAAACTCACAAGCTCTGCACCTAAGCTCTTAATTTTTGCTACTACTTCACTATTTTCCAATATAATATCCATATTAAACCCCTTTACTTTATACTGTTTTTTTCAAAATTTAGCAGCCTCTCTTTTATATCAAGGCCACCGGCAAACCCCGTCAACTTTCCATTTTTGCCAATAACTCTATGACATGGGTATATAATAGCAATAGGGTTTTTAGCATTTGCTCCCCCTACAGCTCTTACAGCTTCAGGGCTTCCCACTTTAATGGCCTGCTCTTGATAAGAGTGCGTCTCTCCATAAGGAATCTCAAAAAGAGCATTCCAACATCTCTTCTGAAAAGGCGTTCCTTTCAGATTTACGGGGATCTTTGACATATCAAACGACTTGATTTCACCTGAAAAATAAGCTTCTAACTGACTCTTCACCTCTTCAATAAGTGGGCTATTCTCATTTTGTTCTTGAGGTTTAAAAGATAAAAACTCAAGCTTTGTAAGAGAACCCTCACTATCTATTATTTCGAGCCATCCTACGATTTTATTAAAAAAACACCCTTTTGTCATCTATCCTCCTAACTTTAAAAAAGGAAATAGATAGGCTCTATTTCCTTTTAAATTTTATTATTCTACGATTTCAGCTTCTTCGATGTTATCGTTTTTAGTCCCTGCTCCTGGTTGCTCTCCAGCTGCTCCAGCTTCAGCTTGAGCCCCTGGCTGTTGATACATTTGAGCTGCTAAGCCTTGAACTACTTTTTCTAGCTCTGCAATAGCTACCTCAATTTCCTCTTTTGTTCCTGTATCTTTTACTTTTTTAAGCTTTTCAACCTCTGCTGTAATTTGCTCTTTTTCATTTGCTTGAACTTTATCACCATAATCTGCCAAAGCCTTCTCTGAACTATAGATAAGTTGATCCGCTTTATTTCTTGCTTCAATTAACTCTTTTTGCTTTCTGTCATCTTCTTCATGCGCTTGGGCTTCTTTTACCATTTTATCAATCTCAGCATCTGAAAGATTTGTATTTCCAGAGATAATAATTTTGTTTTCTTTTCCAGTGCCTAAGTCTTTTGCATGAACGTGTACAATTCCATTCGCATCAATATCAAATGTTACTTCGATTTGTGGCACCCCTCTTGGCGCTGGTGGGATATCTGTAAGATCAAAACGTCCAAGTGATACGTTATCTTTTGCCATAGCTCTCTCACCTTGAAGGGCATGAATAGTTACTGCTGGCTGATTGTTTTCTGCGGTAGAATAAACTTGTGATTTTTTCACAGGAATAGTTGTATTTCTCTCAATCATTTTTGTAAACACGCCACCAAGTGTTTCAATTCCAAGTGATAAAGGGGTTACGTCAAGAAGTAGTACATCTTTAATATCGCCTTTAAGAACGCCACCTTGAATTGCAGCGCCTACTGCTACCACTTCGTCAGGGTTAATCGATTTATTAGGCTCTTTACCAAAGTATGATTTTACCCACTCTTGAACTGCAGGAGTACGTGTACTTCCCCCAACTAAGATAACCTCATCAATATCACTTGGAGAGAGTTTAGCATCCGCTAAAGCCTGCTTTGTAGGCCCCATAGTTCTTTCTACTAAGACTTTCGTCATTGAATCAAATGCCGCACGCGTTAATTTTAACTCTAAATGCTTTGGCCCTGTTGCATCTGCTGTAATAAATGGAAGGCTAATTGACGTCTCCAACATAGAAGAGAGTTCTTTTTTAGCTTTCTCTGCCGCATCTTTTAGGCGTTGCTCAGCCATTTTATCTTTTGAAAGGTCGATGCCTGTCTCTTTTTTAAACTCTGTAACCATCCACTTCATAACTACTTCATCAAAGTCATCTCCACCAAGGAAATTATCTCCACTTGTTGCTTTAACTTCAATAACACCATCTCCAATTTCGAGTACTGAAACGTCGAAAGTTCCTCCACCAAGATCAAATACTAAAATTGTCTCTTCATGCCCCTTTTTATCAAATCCATAAGCAAGTGCTGCTGCCGTTGGCTCATTGATAATTCTTTTTACATCAAGTCCCGCAATTTTCCCTGCATCTTTTGTAGCTTGTCTTTGAGCATCTGTAAAATAAGCAGGCACAGTAATAACTGCTTCTGTTACTTTTTCACCTAAATAAGCCTCAGCATCTTTTTTCATTTTCTGTAAGATATACGCTGAAATTTGTTGTGGTGTGTACTCTTTTCCACGAATATTAACCTTATAATCTTTTCCCATATGACGATTAATTGAATATACTGTTGAATCTGGGTTTGTGATAGATTGACGCTTAGCAATCTCTCCTACAATCATCTCGTCTGCTTTGAAAGTAACTACCGATGGGACTGTTCTTGACCCTTCTGCACTCGGGATGATAACCTGTTCTCCATTTTCCATTACTGCCACACATGAGTTTGTTGTTCCTAAATCAATTCCAATAATCTTAGACATTTTTGTCCTCCTAATTTTTTCTTTTTTATATTCTGAGTTTATACTCGTAATTTAACTGTTTTTCACTACTTTTACCATACTTGGACGAATTACTTTACCCTTCATCTCATAGCCTGTTTGAAGTTCTAAAATAATTGTATCCTCTTCAATTTCACCACTTATCTCGGACATCACCGCATGATGCTTGTAAGGATCAAATTTCTGTCCCACAGCATCAATTTTCACAACGCCTTCTCCACCAAGTACTTTTTCAAACTGCCCTGCTATCATCTCCACACCTTTACATAGCGAATCAAAATCGCCTGTTTGTTTTGACGCCTCTACCGCTCTTACAAGATTATCTTGAATTTCGAGTACTTTTAATATCAACTTTTCAGAAGCAAACTTAATAAACTCCTCTTTGTCGCGTTCGATACGTTTTTTAATATTTTCGTATTCTGCAATTTTTCTAAGAAAGCCATCCTTTGCACAAGCAAGCTCTCCTTCAAGTTCTGCCACTCTTTTTTCAAGTTTTTCTTCGTTTGAACACTCAATCTCTTCAACTAATTCAGCATTTTTCTCTACTATTTCAGCTACTTTGTCATCGCATGTAGTACATTTTTCCTCTAACTCTTGTTCTTCACATATCTCGCATTTTTTTTCTTTTTTCAACACTCTTTCTCCTTTAATTTGCTAAATTCTTCGGCTCTATCATTTCAAGGGTTATTTCAGTATAATTTAATTCTAAATCCGTTAAAGCACGATTTAAAAAAACATTTTCCGAACTGTTTAAATTACCTTTGGTTTTCTCTTGAATCATTTTTAAAATATCAATATTGATCCGAGCAAATTCAATATTTTTTTCCATTTGGCCCGTTATAGGATTCGTTAATTTTCCCATTGAGATCATTGCCTGCATTTCAATCCCATAGACCAGATTTTGAAACATATTTGGATTATCCATTATTCACCTCTTAAATAGTTTTGATATGATTTTCTAACTCT
>JAPLKR010000070.1 GCA_026387965.1 Fusobacteriota bacterium
TGAACAGGTAGCTCCCATCCGTTGTACTCAATCAGTTTAGCACCCTTGTAACAGTTAAAAAACGGGGTTTTTTTCATAAGACCCTCCTCAATAGTTTATTCATTTGTAGCGCTCTTCAATAAATTATTCGATTTTTTCACCATTAATACTCCAAAATTTATTGACCTTTTAAATTCGTGACTTAAACACTCTATAATTACAAATAAGCAGGAGTCTCCCCCTGCTTTAACACTATTTTAATGTATCGAAAGTCCAAAAAGTCCTTCTGCACACTCAACCACAGACTCGCTTACCGTTGGATGTGCGTGAATAGTATGAATGATATCCTCTGCTTTCAGCTCATTTTCAATCGCAAGAGCTAACTCATGAATAACAAGATTGGCATTTTTTCCCACCATACTCGCTCCTTTTAGCACGTTATCTTCAGAGAAAATCATCTTGATAATACCGCCGTTATCTCCCTCTACCAAGGCTTTTCCGCTTGATTTCAAGGAGTGTTTCGTTACTCTGTATCCATCAGGCATCTCACGTTCACGCACTCCCACTGTTGCAAGTTCAGGAGTTGCAAATACACACCCTGGAACACATTTTACCATTTTAAATGGCTTTTCCATAATCACATTTGCAACCGCTTTACCTTGATAAATAGCATAATGCGCAAGTTTTATCTCACTCGAAACATCTCCTATGGCATAAATGCCTTTAACTGAAGATTGAAACCTTTCATCTACGGCTATATGACCTTTTAAAAGCCTAATACCAATCTCTTCTATACCTAATCCTTGTATATACGGAGTACGTCCAATAGCGATAACCACTTTTTCAGCTTCCAATGATTTCCCATTTGAAAGGGTTATCACAACATTATCATGCGTTTCAATTTTTTCAACGCTTACCCCCATATGTAGCTTTATTTTTTTACGCTTAAATGTCCTTTCAATCTCTTGTACAATATCTTCATCTTCCGTTGGCAACACATGATTTGCAATATCTACCATATCGATCGCTACTCCAAAAGAGTTGAAAAGCGCCGCTATTTCACACCCTATTACCCCCGCGCCAATTACAACCATACTTTTTGGCAAGTTCTCCATTTTTAATATATCGCTGCTATTGAGAATACGCTTGCCATCTGTCTTAAAACTATTGATTTCTAACGGTTTTGATCCAGTAGCGACCACAATGTTTTCTGTTTCGAGTGATACTATCATTTCAGAAAGTTGAATTTCAACTAAATTTGAATTCATAATTTTTGCTTTACCATGAAAAATTTCAATTTTGTTTTGACGTACTAAATACTCGATACCCTTTTCTAAAATAGAGACCACCCACTCTTTTCTCTCTATCACTTTTTCAAAATCTAAACTCACTCCCTCAACTTTAATACCAAAATCAGAGAATAGTTTTAACATGTCAAGACGTTTTGCTGACTCAATATAACTTTTTGTTGGAATACACCCTTCATGTAGACAAGTTCCCCCAAGCCTTGATTTCTCAACTAGAGCCACTTTCGCGCCCATTTGAGCTAATCTTATTGCTGCAATGTACCCACCTGGTCCACCACCGATCACTACTGCCTTATACATAACTTTTACCTTCCTCTCTAAATATCTTGAATCAATACTTTAATGACACCTAAAAGTTACGAATGAACTTCCCGAGGGTATCTACATTTTCCTGCGCTTGTTCTTTAACTATTTTTTGCCATTTCATATTACTTGAATAGAACTTTTCAAGCACTTGTTTATTAATCACCGTATAACGCTCTTGATTCATATCACTTTGTGAATGCAACCAACAATCCACCCTCATAGCTGTGCGAACGCTCACACGATCTCTACTACCAATCACATGCGGCACCAACAATGGCGTCTGCAATTAGCTGAGCTGTCATCTCAATTGCGGTCCCAATAGGTCTACACGGAACGAGTGCAAACTCATGATCTGTAAGATGTGCTTTGTCACCGAAGCACTCAAAAAAGGTCCTTGTATTTAATTCACTCGTATCTCCAACTCCCATTAAATTAGCATCTCCTCTCTCTTCAGGACCTACATGAAAATCCAATACACCAACCATATGCTTATTCTTTAAGTACCTGTCTACAATTTTTTTCAATTGAACACAACTTCATGAAGCAGATTCTCCGCCATAATACGGCATATTCCAAAATTTATATTGTCTTTTTCTAAAATGTTCTTCAAAATGACTATATAATGAACTTTCCACGACATCATGAATTTGCGCATTTGTCTCTGCAACGCTTCTCTCGTTCCAATTTTTGGGAATCATATAATCTTTAACTCTCTCAAAAAGCCTGTTTACAGGAAGTTTATCAAACTGGAGCAAACAATTTCTGTTTACCTCAATTCCATGCTCATCGCATCGCCGATAATATGCCATTCCACACGGATTCAAAGCATGTATCAGGAGTATCGCAGTATCTTCATCTACAAAACCTACGACGCCTTTTTCTATGACAAAATGTAAAATCATACTGCCTGTATACCCATCAACGCCACTTGTACCCGCAATCAACACAAGTGCCTTCTTAGCATCTCTCGGACCAAGATACACCATATCTAAATACGATTTTTGACTATTTTTATCTCTAAGCGGACGATGAATAGCTTTGTGAATATACTTTACCCTATTTTTTTTAATTGATTCCAGTTGAGTTGTAAATGCTTCTCTAAAAATTTTATAGTTAATTTTTATCAGGTCTTCTTGCATAATTTCTCCTATATTTTTTTAACACTTCTATTCACACTATACCACTTTATAAAATTTTGTAAAGTTAATTTTTGCAATTTAATTTCTATATTCTAGGTTATCTGTATTGAGCTCCTAACCCTATTTCTCACAATTTTAAATTCAAATATATTTCAAAAAAAAAGAGTAGGCTCTCTACTCTTCTAAAAGTCATATTATTTAGTGGCCACAGCAATTCTTGGATTTAAAAAATAATCTTTAACTATTTGGATATTTCGATACTTATATTTTTCAAAAAGTTTGATAATCCCAAGCTCTTGCTTATACCCTATTTCGAATACAATAACACCCTTTTCATTTAAGTGTTCATTAGCTTTTCGAAGAATTCTTTCATAGATTTCATAGCCAGAATTTTCAGAAAAAAGCGCAATTTTAGGCTCTTTTAACGTCTCTATCGGCAAATTTCCATACTCTTCAAACCCAATATAAGGTGGATTTGAAATAATCAAATCAAAATCTTTGACTGCAACTGCCTCAAAAATATCACTTAACACAAATTGACAATTTTTCACCTCTAATCGACCAAGATTTTTTATCGCTACATCTAACGCCTCTTTTGAAATATCTACACCCATAACTGTTGCATCCGTACGCTCTAATGCCACAGTTATGCTTACAATGCCACTTCCACAACCCATATCTAATACTTTTGGTGTTCGAACGCCACTAATTCTTTTTAAAGCCTCTTCTACAACAAGTTCTGTTTCAATCCTTGGGATTAATACACTCTCATCTACAAAATATTCTCTTCCATAAAATTCTGCCAAATTAAAAATATACTCAATTGGAATGCGTTTTTTTCCACGTTTTATCATGGCAATTCGTATCATATCAAGTTCGTTTTCAAAAAGTGGGCGATTATATTCTAAGTAAAGATTAAGTCTTTTCATCTTTAAAATTTTCGAAATAATAATTTCAGCAGATAACCGTGGCATTTCCACGCCATTTTTTTCTAAATAAGCACCGCTTTGTGTCAAAATGGAAAGGACAGTTTTGACCTCTTGCATCTAATCTCCTAAATTTTGAAGTTGCTCAGTTTGAGTAAATGTAATCATAGCATCAATCATCTCATCTAAATCACCATCAAGATACGCATCTAATTGGTGAACTGTCATTTTAATTCTATGATCCGTTATACGTCCTTGTGGGAAGTTGTACGTTCTGATTTTCTCTGAACGGTCTCCTGTTCCCACTTGGCTTCTTCTATCGGACTCAACGGAACTTCTTTGTTTTTCAAGCTCAGCCTCGTAAAGTTTTGCAGCAAGTACCTTCATACATGTTTCACGATTTTTTATCTGCGAACGCTCTTCTTGTGAGGAAACTACAATTCCCGTTGGAAGATGTGTCATACGAACTGCAGAGTCTGTCATATTTACATGCTGTCCACCCGCTCCGCTTGAACGGAAAGTATCTACTCTTAAATCCGCTGGATTAATCGGAACTCTTTCAACCTCTTCTAACTCAGGCATGACTGCAACCGTTGCTGTCGATGTGTGAATTCTTCCTGATCCTTCAGTCTCTGGAACACGTTGTACACGATGAACACCACTCTCAAATTTAAATCTTGAATAGGCTCCCTTGCCATTAATGATAAACACTGCTTCTTTGATTCCACCAACACCAATATCAGAGCGATCAATAATCTCGATTTTCCAACGACGACGCTCAGCGTAACGGATATACATTCTAAAAAGATCTCCCGCAAATAGAGCCGCTTCATCACCCCCAGCACCTCCACGAATCTCAATAATTACATTTTTATCGTCATTTGGATCCTTTGGAAGAAGCAAAAATTTAAGCTCTTGCTCGAGCGCAGGCATAATTTGCTCAAGCTCTTTTAACTCTTCCATCATCATTTCACGCATTTCAACATCTTTTTCTGTTTTCAAGCCCTCTTTGATGAATTCTAAATCTTCATTTTTTGCTTTATATTCTTTGTATTTTTCCACAATAGGGGTAATCTCTGTTAATCTTTTGTTGCATTCGATCATTTTTCTGTGATCATTTAAAACTTCAGGCGTTACTAACTCATCATTTAATTTTATAAACAGTCCAATAAGCTCTTCTAATTTATCAAACACAGCGCACCTCACCATTATTATTCTATTCTCGAATTATACCATAAATTGACTTTAAAAAGCAATATTAACCCCATCTAAAAATTAACAAGGGAAATAAATATTTCCCTTGTTATACTATTTAATGGTCTCGGCTTTTATTATTTCTGTTGCATTCTCAACCTCTTGTCCAAGTGACACTTTTAATGCAACAATAGCAACTTCAAGTTGATCTTCTGTTGGCTTCTTAGTTGTAATTTTTTGCACCCACATACCAGGTTTTGCCAATATTCCAATAATAGGATTAGATAAATGGCGACTCGAATACCTTTGCATCTCATAAGCAATTGCTGCAATAATCGGCAAACAAACAATTCTAATACAAAATTTCAACAAGTTTTTTATAACAAACACATGTGTATGTATAAACGAAGTATCTACAATGGAAAAAACAAAAATACTTAGAACTAAAACAATCACAATAAAGCTTGTTCCACATCTTGGATGTATCGTTGTAAATTTATCCACTTCACTCGGAACTAACTCTTTATGGTTTTCATAAGCAAAGATTGCTTTGTGCTCGGCTCCGTGATATTGAAATACTCTTTGAATATCTTTTAAAAAGGAGATAAGTGATATATAACCAACAAAAATTACAATCCTGACAATACCTTCAATAACATTTTGAGCTAATGTTGTTTTAGCAAAGCTTCCTATAAAGGCTGGAATAAAGAAAAACACAGCCACCCCAATTAAAAGTGATATGATCATCGTCAAGGCAATTGCAGTTTTTGAAAGTTCTTTTCCATCCTCTTCGACACCTGCTTGAACAGCAGAAAAGTTAAGTGCTTTCATTCCTACAAAAAGAGAATCCCATAAAAGGATAACCCCTCTAATAAAAGGAATTTTATACCATTTTTTATTATTCGTTGAAAGTGCCATCTTTTCATAGACAATATTTCCATTAGGTGTTCTAACTGCAGTAGCGATGTTTTCACTTCCACGCATCATAACACCTTCAATTACAGCTTGCCCACCCACACTTGGTATTTTACATTTTTGCTCCGACATAGTGCCTCTATTCTTTATTAAATATTTTATGCAATATTTCTACTATATTCTATCCGTTTTATGAGAAATTGTCAATTCGAGAGAAAATAGCATAAAAAACAATTAAAAGTTGTAAATAATAATTAGTTTTGCTTGACTTTGTATCACTTTTTTTTGTATGATAACTTATAGTAAAACGATAACTAAAAGAAGGGAGTAAATATGAAAAAATAATTTCACAATGATATTAGTATGCTTAAACTTAACGATACTGCGTGTTCATAATGAAATTAGGAATCAATTACTTATTTTATTTATCTTTTATACTAATCCATACTGGAATTCGGTACATTTCATAGTATGATGAGCTAATTTTGTTACAAAAAAGTAGCAATTACTTGTACCAAAAAATAAAATAGTTTTTATGAAAAGGAGAATTAAAGATGAGTGAAGAAAAACTGATGCATGACATTGATGCAACGCTTAAAGATTTTGAATGTACGCGTCAAGGTTTAACTTCAAGCGATGCCGAAGCTAGAGTTGCAAAATACGGTTATAACATGCTTGAAGAGACGAAAAGAACTAAATGGGAAATTTTTATCCATACGTTGAAGGGGCCCGTCAACTACCTAATTGAGGCTGCGTGTTTGGTCTCATTGCTAATGAGAGATTGGCCGGACTTCTGGGTAATCCTATTTATGCTTTGTATTAACTCTGGAATAGAGTTCTTCCAGACAATTCAGGCAAGTAACGCAATGGATGCTTTAAAAAACTCAATGGCGCCAAAATCAAAAGTTATGCGTGATGGTAAATGGTCAGAAGTTGAGTCTAAGTTTTTAGTTCCTGGGGATGTTATTAACATTTCAAACGGAACGATTATTCCAGCAGACTGTATCATGATTCACGGAGAGTACTTATCAGTAGACCAATCATCACTAACGGGAGAATCACTTCCTGTAGATAAAATTCTTGGTGAAGAGGGATATGCTGGAGCAACAGTTAAATCAGGAGACATGGATTGTTTAGTAATTGCAACAGGAATGACCTCTAAATTTGGTAAAATTGCTGCACTTTCTACAGCACCAACCTCTCTTTCAAAATTCCAAAAATCACAAGCAAGTATTGGTATGTACTTAACATACATATCTCTTATATTTAGTGCTATCGTGTTAGTTAAACTATTGCTTAGCCATGGAACTATGGCCGATGTGGAGTGGAATCAATCTCTTCACCAATGGATAATCGAGCCTCACTCAAACCATTTAGGACTAATTGTTCAGCTTATTATGGTAATTATCGTTGCATCTATTCCAGTTGCGATGCCTGCTATTTTGGCAATCACAATGGCACTTGGAGCTTTATCACTTGTTAAACAAAAAGCTATCGTATCAAGACTTCAAGCAATTGAGGAAATGGCAGGAGTGGATATTCTGTGTTCTGATAAAACTGGAACTTTAACTAAGAATAAGCTTTCTCTTAATGAACCTGTTATGTTTGAAGGAAAAGACGAAGCTGAGATTAACCTCTATGCGGCTCTTGCTTCAAAAAGAACATCGGATGAGGCTATCGATTCTACGTGTGTTAAAAGTGTAGATAGTTCAATTTTAGACAAATACACTCAAACTAAATATATGCCATTTGACCCTGTTTCAAAGATGACAACAGGTTACGCTACAGATAAAGCTACCGGAAAATCATTTATAGTAATCAAGGGAGCTCCAAAAGTCATTATTGATAAATCTCACTTAAGTGCCGAGATGAAGCAAAAAGCGAATGATTCAGTACATGCTTTAGCCCTTCGTGGATTTAGAGCACTTGGTGTTGCTTTTGCTGAAGGTTCAGATTTATCTACAGCAGAGTTTCAACTTACTGGTATTCTTTCACTATTTGACCCTCCACGTGATGACTCTAAACAAGTTGTTGAAGAGGCCAAAGGGTATGGTCTTAAAGTTAAAATGGTTACAGGTGATGACTTAGCTATCGCTAAAGAGACATCTGGTCAACTCTCTATGGGAACTAACATTGTTCCAGCTGCTGATCTTTTTCACGGTATCACTGACCTTGAGAATCTTCCAGCTAATGTTAAGCGTAAGATTGTTACGGCTGATGGATACGCTCGTGTATTCCCTGAGCATAAGCATGCTATCGTACTTGCATACAAAAGTATCGGTCGTACAGTAGCTATGACAGGTGACGGGGTAAATGATGCTCCAGCACTTAAAGCTGCTAATGTTGGTATTGCGGTTGAAGGGGCTACAGATGCAGCAAGAGCAGCAGCTGACCTTATTTTAACAGCACCTGGTCTATCTGTAGTTATTCACGCCATTGAAGAAGCAAGAAAAATTTTCAATATCATGGTTGCGTATATGAATTATCGTATTGTAATGACGCTTGATGTACTTCTGTTCATCTCTCTTTCAATCTTACTTTACCCTCTACCACTCATCGTTACTCCGATGTCTGCAATTATGATCATCCTTGTAGCTATTCTTGATGATATTCCTATGATGGCAATTGCTTATGATAACTCTGAAGCCGAACCTCTTCCAATGAAATGGAACGGAAATGAAGTATTTGTTATCGGCATTATTATGGGACTTGTTGCGATGGTTCAAAACTTTGTTCTTTTTGCATGGTTGTTAAATCCAGAAATTTTTGGACTTAACCAATGGGCTGGATTCTTCACTACATCAGTAATCCCAGCAAGCGGACAGATTTTAAGAGATGGAAATGTTTCATCTCTTACACCTTATCTCTGTTATTTAAAAGAGATTCAAACTATCATGTTCCTACAAATTGCTGTTGCAGGTCACTTGATTTTATTTATCTCAAGACACAAAACAAAGTGGTTTTGGCAAAAACCTAGACCGTCTCAAATTCTTTTCTGGTCAATCATTGGAACTCAAGTAGTTGCTATGATTATCTGTATGTTAGGATGGTTAAATATGCAACCAATCACTTGGAAAATGGTTATTCTTGTTTGGATTTTTGATATTATCTTTATGTTTATCTTCAATGCAGTTAGAATTTTTGTTGAGAGGATATCAACACCTAAAGCTGAAGTGGCTAAGTACAGACTTCTTAACCAAGGTCTATATATACATGCTAAAAAGCCTGAACACAACTAAAATTTTCATTACAAAAAATAACCTCTCCGTAAGTGAACTTACGGAGAGGTTATTTTTTTACTTTATATAGTTACTCCAAAATTTTAATAAATAAAAAAGCTCCTTATGAATATTTATAGCAAATCAAAAACAAAACTGAATACTTTGTGATATGTCATCTCGAGTGAAGCCGAGGGATCTATCCCTGCAAAATTCGAGATGTCTCCACGTTGGCCGACATGACAACATTGTCAAGGTTTGTTATGAAACTGCTCTAGTTTATCATTGCCAAATTATATATTCTATTTTAGTATACTTAATAAATCTAGAATAAGAACTTAAAATTTTCATAAATTAAAATGAGAATTCTTGATTTTTTTGTATTAAGTTCCTATTTAAACTTACTGGATATTTATAAAAGTCCTTAAACCAAATACAATAAAGAGCATGTTGGTAAATACAAATCTCTTTTTTAAAAACAGAGTACTCAAATACTGCGATTTTAACCATCTTAAGCCTCTTACCCACATTTTGCGACGTTGCATTATGTATGAAAGCAAAACTCTTTATTTCAGACTATTTATGTTTAAAAACTCTATTTCCAAGGTTTTTTAGCAAATTCTGAAGTGCGTCCCTTATGTAAATATTCACTTAAATACTAATTGTATTTGTCAATAAATCTTTTAGAAATTCTTGACTTTCTCTTCTTGTTAATGTCTTGGAAATAAATCATCACAACCACACTCACATTAAGTTTTTCAAATTCATCTAAACCCGCTAATGTGAAGTTGCGTAGAATCACACTCTACTTTCATACATTCAACCTCAAAAAAAGTAGCCCAGAGGGCTACTTTAAAATTTTAATCTCTAGCAAGCTTGTTTTCCATAGATACCGCTCCAAGTTCCCCTACCGAAATTTCTGCATGATCAATTAAACCATTAAGTTGCTTCATGAAAATAAACATAATAAACCCTACAATAATAGAAATTATTCCTACCCATCCAAAAACTTGTGAATAATGAGGATTGGTAAGCGCTGTAATTTGAAGCTGTTCAGCTGTGAATTTACCTACTGCGAGCTGCGAAAGATAACTTGCTCCAATGGCTGCTACACCAGTCATCATACACCAAAGTCCCATCATAATATTTTGCAGATGTTTAGGGGCTAATCTTCCAATGGCCGAATACCCTATTGGCGATATGCAAAGCTCTCCAATACTTTGAAGAATATAACTCCAAAATACCCAACTAAATCCTACTAGTCCTGCCCCTGCAAGCCTTATTCCAATTGGAAATATTCCAAACCCTACCCCAATAAAAATGAGTGCTAATCCAAACAAAAATGGAAGGGAAACTTTTTTACCTTTAGCACGCGCTCTTTGAAGTACCCAAGCCATAATTGGACCACCCACAACAATCACTATTGTATTAATGTTAGATACCCATTGAGGTGCTATTTGTATTCCCGCAATACTCATTTTAATATTATATTCAAGAAAATACATGAGCGCAAGTGGCGCTAATTGATACAATACCCAAAAAACAAAGGCTGCAATTAACAAAAATACATACGCCACCATTCTTGCACGCTCTCCGGAATCTTTTCTATTTGCAGCAAGAAAAAGTACCGCAACAATTGTAATAAGAAATACCAGAGAAATAACTGCGTTAGAGATATCCGCATGATGTATTAGGATCATCATTACGATAATAGTAATAATAATAACCCCAAACCCCTTGTAAAACTGAGTTGAATTTCGCATTTTACCAGATCTAACGCCCTCTGTTAAAAATGTGTCTCTATCTCTTACAACTCTCCAATTTATAACAATAAGAACAATCGCAATGATATTTGCAACCCCTCCAAGACCGAATAACATTCCATAATTATTTGTCAGTGTATAATGTCCTGCAAGATCAAAACCAATAAAAAATCCAACATTCATACCACTATAATTCCAAAGAAATGCCTTCTCACGTCGCACATCACTTGGATCGTCAAAAAGTTGAGTTACCATGCAATTCATACATGTCACATTAAGACCACTTCCTGTTAAGAAAATTGCAAGTCCAAGCATCATAAAAGTTAATCTTAAGTCAAAAGGTACCATGACTGTCCCTACAAGGAAGAGTGCTGCAATTACTTGAATTCCCATAGATATTGAAAACAGTAGTCTATTTGAAATTAGGCGCCCCCCCATGTAACCACCTAAAAAATGAAGTCCGTAGTTAAAGGCTAAAAAACTTCCTGTCAATGCGAGAACTTGATCCGTCGGAAGTTTCAATACTTGTGTTCCAAAAAGTGTCAAAGTGGAATATAGTATTGCGAAACTAAGGGTTGAAAAAATTTGTGTTACAAAAAGTGCTCGAGTGCCGCGTTTGATTTCATGATCTGTCGCAATATCACTCATTTTAACGTATGAAGCCATAGTATTTCTCCTTAATATTTTTTCAACTTTTAAGTATATCAGAACCCCAAAATAATGCAATGCAAAATTATTACCTGATATGGCATTTTTTTACTTTTTTTCCTTTTTAGCATATTAATAACTGCATTTATGAAAAAAAATGCTATTATATATTCAGCTGTCTAATGAACTTATAATTACCAATAGTATTACGCTAATTTTAGCACAGCTCATTATATTTGTCAATAATTTAGCAAAAAGATACAAAAATATGAAATATTCTTTTTTAATATTTTGTTCATGTTTTTTTCAAAATTCTATTGTCTATCTCCTATGTTTATGTTAAAACTATATAACCTTGAGTATTGTCTTGTTCTGTTGCGTTATAAATGATCAGGGGTATATTTATGAAATTATTGCTTAATCATCTCTTCAATCGTGCTTTCAAGTTCAGTTCTTTTCGCAGGTGATATTACAAAAAGCAGTTCATCTCAAAAAATCAAATATCTGGTTCATCCACATTCCTAACTGTAAACTTAAGCGAATTAATTTCTATTTATGAGTTTGTTGGAACCGTTTCACCTATTCTTGATTTTAGTTTAGTAAATACTGGTATTGCTGGTTTTGCACCTATTAGCTTCAGCTCAAGTTTCTCTATTAATTTCAACTTAACGGCCATAAAGTCAAAATGAGCCTGCATGGGGTGACACACTTTCAGTTTATAACTTAACTTACGGTTTTAACAATGATCTACACTTTTAACTTCCGGCAATTTTTTTAATTGAGCTTCTATATTTAGCACTAATTAGGCTACGATATTTAATAATACCATTACAACACGAATGCAGTATACCACTCAAGACAATTATCAGTACGGACTGAATTTTAACATCTCAAGATGGGAAAAGCACAATAATTGCGTTAATGATCAAATTGCTATCAACTTTGGTATACAGCCTTATTTCCAGAAATTATTTGAACAACGGGCGATATCATTCAGATCAATACTACTAAACCATGGGAGAGCTCAGCATCTGCAGATCCATGATGAATAAACAGACAAACTTGTGGATTTGCTCGGGATATCAATCCAAAATATAGCTATCTCGCTACTGAAAATCTTACACTTGTAGCGCAAACTACTTTTAGAGAAGCCACTGTAGCATGGAATACACTTACCTACTTAGCTGAAAATGGAGCCGGCAACTTAATCGAGCCTCAATTTTTCAACTTTAACTATAATCTTCCACAAACCATAGAGGTTAATCTTGGTCTCGCTTCAAAAATTGATTGAAATAATTTTTGATTAACAATGGATGGTTCAGAAAATGCAAATGATATTCACAACAAAGGTAATGATACCTCAAGGAATAAAAAGTTGCTTCAAGTATAAACGATGTTTATGTAATTCAATCGCTTCTAGCACTTCTACAAAAAACAAGTTAAAAAACCCCTCAGGCAAATACCTGAGGGGTTTTTTAATCTAATTTTAGCACTTCAAAGAAGGCTTCCTGCGGAATTTCAACATTTCCAATAGATTTCATTCTCTTTTTACCCTCTTTTTGTTTATCAAGAAGTTTACGTTTTCTAGAGATATCTCCACCATAACATTTAGCTAAGACATCTTTTCTCATTGCACGAATTGTCTCTCTTGCAATAATTCTACTACCAAGCGAAGCTTGAATAGCTACTTCGAACTGTTGCCTCGGTATTAACTCTTTCAATTTTTCACAAATAGCTCTTGAACGATGCTCAGCAAAATCGCGATGAACAATGAATGAAAAAGCATCCACAATATCACCTGCTACTAAAATATCAACTTTTGAAAGATTCGACTCTTTGTAGCCAATAAATTCATATTCAAACGAAGCGTAACCCTTAGTGCCAGATTTTAGTTTATCATAAAAATCAATAATCACTTCTGCGAGAGGAAGTTCATAAGTAATAAGTGTTCTTATATCATCTATAAAATTCATATCCACATAGATTCCACGTTTCTCTTGACATAGTTCCATGACTCGTCCAACATACTCTTTTGGAACCATAATTTTACCCTTTATAAAGGGCTCATCCGTTCTCGTAAGTCCTGTAGCAAAGTCCATTGGATTGTCAATTTCAGTCATCTCACCTTTTGCATCATACACCTGGTACTCAACTGAAGGTGCTGTAGAGATAATATCTAAGTCATATTCACGTCTAAGTCTTTCTAAGATAATCTCCATGTGAAGCAGTCCTAAAAATCCAACTCGAAATCCAAATCCTAAAGCCGTTGAGGTTTCAGGTTCAAAAGTAAGAGCAGCATCATTAAGTTGCAACTTTTCTAACGCTTCTCGAAGTATTTTATAATCATCATTTGAAAGTGGATAAACCCCCGCAAACACCATTGGTTGCGCCGCACGGTATGTTGTGACAGGTAGTGCAAAATCATCCCCTACCATAGCTAAAGTATCCCCTACAGTGGTATCTTTAATATTTTTAATACCTGTTACAATATACCCAACATCACCAGCTTCAAGATAATCTGTTGCTACCATAGTTGGTGTGAAAATTCCTGTTTCGGTTATCTCAAGCGCTTTTCGTGTACTTAGAACCTGTACTTTATCACCTTTTCTAATAACACCATCTTTAACTCGAATATAGGTAATAACGCCTCTATATTCATCAAAATGTGAGTCAAAAATTAGAGCTCTAAAATTCTCGCCTCTTGTATCTTCAGGTGCTGGAATATACTCAACAATCTTTTCTAACAGCTCAGCTACTCCCAAACCTGACTTTCCACTGGTAAGTACAGCATTTGTCGTATCAAGTCCGATAATATCCTCTATCTCTTTTCGAGTTGCTTCAACATCTGAATTTTGTAAATCCACCTTATTAATGACAGGTAAAATTTCCAGATTATTCTCTAATGCTAAGTAAACATTGGCGAGAGTCTGTGCTTCAACCCCTTGAGTCGAATCAACGATTAAAAGCGCCCCTTCACAGGCCGCCAATGCTCTTGATACTTCATAAGTGAAATCCACATGTCCTGGGGTATCTATTAAATTAAATGTATATACTTCACCATTTTTTGCTTTATACTTCAAAGTTGTCGCTTTAGCTTTAATGGTAATACCTTTTTCTCTCTCAAGTTCCATCGAGTCTAAAAGTTGCTCTTTCATATCTCTTTTCGAAACCGTATCGGTTAGTTCAAGTATTCTATCAGCTAAAGTCGATTTTCCATGGTCTATGTGCGCAATGATTGAAAAATTACGTTTATTCACTGAAATCTCCTTATAAAAAATGTGCTACTTTTATTATATCATAATTTATTTAACTCTTCTATACTTTACTTTTATCTCCAAAAATAAAATACATGATAGGCAAATTCAAACAGATGTATTTTTATAAGATAACGGTTTGTTTCGCCAAATTTCTTCCAACGTTTTGATATCAAATTGCCTTCACCTGCATTATACGCAATTAAATCTTCGTTTTTACCCGTGTATTTACCCTCAAGATAACTTAAATAGGCTGCGCCTAGCATAATATTCTGCATAGGGTTATTTAAATCATCATAGGGTAAATTGAATTTTTGCCCTACATAAGTGGCTGTTTCTGGCATGAGCTGCATTAATCCTACTGCGCCTTTTTTTGAAACATTATCTGGGTCAAAATTACTTTCACCTCGAATAATCGCTGCTAACTTACTTGTAGAGACATTATATTTTTTCGAAGCTTGCGCTATAATCGGATAATATTTATAAGGAAGAAACGCACTATAACACAGCATAACAATGACACACAGTGCCAAAATAATAAAAATAATGTTTTTTCTCAGTCTACTCATTATCCATCCTAAAGTCAAGTTGTCTTAATGCTTCAAAAAGAACAATAGCCACCGAATTTGAAAGATTCAGCGAACGTCCCTTAGCAATCATCGGAATCGTAATACATGTGCTTAAATTTGCTTCACGAATCGAGGCTGGAATTCCCTTTGACTCTTTACCAAATACTATAAAATCAGCCTCTTTATACTTTACATCCGAATATTTTTGTGGGGTTTTGGTTGTCGCAAAGTAAAAATTGCTATTTGGATACGACTCTTGTAAATTCTCAAAATTTTCCCAAATTTTCACATCTACTTCTCTCCAATAATCTAAGCCAGCTCTTTTAATACTTTTATCATCTAGTGAAAACCCCAAAGGCTTGATAAGATGCAACGTTGTATTCGTTAGAAGACAAGTGCGCCCAACATTACCTGTATTATAGGGTATTTCTGGCTCATGAAGAACAATATTTAGCCCCATAGATCCTCCAAATTAATATTTATCTTTTCTGAAAATATGAAATACTATTAAAATTCCAAAAAAACACGCAATAATATATCCCGAAAGCCCTAAGTAAGCTGTACTCGTTAGGTTTCCTGCAGCGTTCTTTTCAATCAACATCGAAGACCCTATAATTAAAGCAGCAATAACTAAGCTGATTGAGATTCTGTTCGCAACTCTATCAAGTGTTCTTCTAAATCTATCTAGTCCATTAATTTTCATATCAAGACCGAGTTTACCTTGCTTTATGAGCTTAAGTATTTCACTTGCTTCTTTCGGAGCATTTTCAAAAAATTCTGCATAATGAACAAGTGTTTTCTCAATATTTTTAATGAACTTTTCTGGACGATATCTTTTCAGTAAAAGTTTTTTTATATACGGTTTGGCTGCTTCAACCATATCAAAATCAGGATATAGTTGACGACAAACTCCCTCGGCGATCATTAAACTTTTTGCAAGTGAGAAAAAGTTCGCAGGAACAATAATTCGATGTTCCGCAAGTAGAGACGTTATCTCTTCAATGACCTTTCCCATTTTAATGTTTTTTATGGACACATTATAATAATTTTCTACAATATCTAATATATCTGACTTCAATAGCTTTTCATTGACACTACTAGGAAACGGGGCTAATTGTTTAAAACCATGTACAATCTTTTGAGCATCTTTTAATACAATACCTTCAATAATTTCAGCCAAATACTCTTGATCCTCATCATTAATCGTGCCAACATTTCCATAATCAATCAAAATAAGATGATCCTCAGGTGTCAAAATAATATTTCCAGGATGCTGATCTGCATGAAAAAAACCATCTGTAAGTATCATTTTAAGCATAATTTTAGATCCCAGTTTTGCCAGATTTTCACGTCTTTTACTGCTCAAAGAGTTTACTTCTAAATCACTTAATTTGATACCATGAATCATCTCTTGAGTTAAAATTCCTGATGCGGTATACTCCCAATAGATTTTAGGTACACTAAAAAACGTCTCTTTTGCAAAATAATTTCTAGTAACATCATTGTTCTTACCCTCGCGGGTAAAATCAACCTCTTTTCGCATGGATTTAGAAAATTCAGTTACAAGGCCCACTAAATCATACATTGCAAACCTTTCTACACGCGCTTTAAGTAGCCTCGCAAGGCTATACATAATTTCAATATCAAGCTCTATTAGTTCATCAATGTTTGGTTTTTTAACCTTTAATATAACCTCTTGGCCATTTTTCAAAACGGCGCGATGCGCTTGTGCTATAGAAGCTGACCCCACACATATTTCATCTATTGTTAAAAAAAGCTCTTCAACTGTTTTTTCTAGATTACTCTCAATAACTTTTTTTATCTCTTCGTAATCAACCGGAGCAACTTTATCTTGTAATTTCTTAAGCTCTTCAATATATTCTATTGGTAAAAGGTCTGAACGTGTACTGAGTATCTGTCCAAGCTTAATAAATGTTGGTCCTAACTCTTCTAATGCAAGTCTAAATCGCACTGGGCCCTTTTTTATTTTTATACTTTTTGGCTCACGCTCATTTTTTTTTTTTCTAAAAAATATTTTCTGCCCATTTTCAAGATAACTTTCAATATTTAACTTTTCTAAAAAATGGCCAAATCCATATTTTGCAAACACATGAAAAATATTTCGTGACCGTTTAAAATAGTTTATCTTATGTCGAAGGCCCTTGTATTTGATTGCCATTTTTCCCCCTACCTATTGAAAATATTATTTTTCTGCTAAATACCGTGATAGAAATTCCTTTTTAAACTCTTGAAATTTTCCTTTTTGAATAGCCACACGTGCCTCTCTCATGAGTTGCATCAGAAAGTGCAAATTGTGATAACTTGCAAGTCTTTGCCCTAAAGACTCTTGTGCTTTAAAAAGATGCCTAATATAGGCTTTTGTGTAGTTTTGGCACACCCAGCACTCACAGCCGTGATCTATGGGCTCAAAGGCTTTCTCAAACCTCTTATTTTTGATAATAATTCTTCCATCTTTAGTAAAAACGGCACCATGTCTTCCAAGTCGTGTTGGATGAACGCAATCCATCATGTCAATGCCATTTTCAACAGCTTCAAGCATATCAAGAGGTTCTCCTACACCCATTAAATAGTGGGGCTTATTCTCTGGAAGTTTAGGCCCGATAAATTCTAAAATTTTATACATATCTTCCTTCGACTCTCCGACGCTTAAGCCCCCAATAGCATATCCCGAAATATACTCATCAAGTTCTTTAAGTTGGTTTAGAGATTCTTCTCTTAAATCTTCAAAGACGCCTCCTTGTACAATGGCAAAAAGCCCTTGCTCGTTTTTACGTGAGTGTGATTCAACACAGCGCTTGGCCCAACGTGTAGTCATATTAAGAGATTTTTTTACATAATCATATTTCGAATCCCCTGAAGGGCACTCATCAAATACCATCATTATATCTGAGCCAATTATATTTTGAATAGCAATTGAGTCTTCAGGTCGCATAAAAATCTTTCTACCATCTAAATGAGAAGTAAATTCTACCCCTTCTTCAGTAATTTTTCTAATATGTCCTAGACTAAAAACTTGAAAGCCACCGCTATCAGTTAAAATTGGCCTATTCCAATTCATAAATTTATGGAGCCCCCCTGCCGCTTCCATTACCTCCATACCGGGTCTTAAAAAGAGGTGGTAGGTATTTCCAAGAATAATTTGAGCATCAAGGTTTTTCAGTTCCTCTTGTGAAAGTGTTTTGACTGTCGCTATTGTGCCTACTGGCATAAATACTGGAGTCTCAATATCTCCATGAGGTGTTGAAATCACCCCAGCTCTAGCACATCCATCTCTTGATTCTAATTTATAATTAACTGGTAACATTGTCACTCCTTTTTATTAATATCTCTATACCATACATTATATCAAAAAAATAGTTTTAATTCATCTATAAAAATAAAAAAGAAGTGGTGGGGGCCACTTCTTTTTTAGGGAGAAAATATGAAAAATTATTCAGCATTATTTGCTTGAATATATTCTACACTATTTGTGTGTGAAATGTGTGAAATTATTGTAAATTTTAATATGACTTTAAAATATTTAATTATCTATTGAAATGCCGCTTCTGTATAATGATTGTTTGCATTCCACATTATCCAACCTGTATCTCCAGAATCCTCTACTGCTTTAATTTGTTCTTTTACTTGTGCAACACCATATCTTTGATAATTGCCTACTCCTATCCATGATGCAGAAAAATCTTGAAGATATGGTCTCATGGATGCACCATAGTTCGGAATTTTATTCATTCTGTTTTGCGCTTGAATTAAAGAGTTATACACAACCCCATAGGGCTGTAAATCAGGTTTCTCATAGACTTTTTCATTAATCACTTGGCCAAGTGCATAGTGTGATGGATAAATCATTGGGGAAAGATAATTTACATTTTTCCCTACGCTATCTAAATTTTGTCCAATATTTTCACTGTCCCCAGGCGACACACAAATAATTCCAAATACATCGGCCGAAAGTACAGCGTTCGGCATTTGATTTCTAGCATAAGCTAAAAAATTATTAATTACCTGATCTCTTGGGCCAATAAGCCCTGGAAACACCATGTTTTTAGTTTTTCCATCATTAGGAAATCTAACGTAATCAAACTGAATTTCATCAAACCCATTAGCTAGAGCTTCTTTGGCAATAGCCACAATATAGGGCCATGAATCTTTATCGGCAGGGTTAAGCCATGTTATCATCTTCCCGTTACTTTTCGAATAAAATAGGCCGCCATTTTTATCTTGCACCGCTAAGCCGGGACGTTTTTTAGAAAGTTGTGGATCTTTAAAACAGACAATACGCCCTATGACATAAATTCCATTTGCATGAAGTGTAGAAATTACTTTCTTCACATTATAGGCATTTTCTGAATTTTTAAGTTCTTTAACCATCGGGATATTCGACTTATACGCAACAAAACCGTCATCTCCCTTAACATCTATAACGTATGCATTGATCTCGCTATGATGAGCAAGCCACACATAGTGATCAAGCTTTGATTGTCGACCAATGGTCCACCCTGTTAAATAAAGGGCTCTAATATTTTTTGAATTCGGTTTTGACATTGGCATTATAGTACTTTTATTATCTGGTCCATAGCTTCCTAGATCATTACTCGTAGAAGTTTCTGAAGCTTCTTTATTCGCTATATTGGCATTTCCACTAATCGTCGAAGTTGACTCACTGACAGTTACGCTACCTACTTCTTTAGATGATTTTTTTTGACTATCTTTTTTTCCACAACCCATAAATGCTATTAACGAAAGTGCTACAATTACTATGATTGTAATCATAAATTTATTATTTGTCATTTATCCCCCAATATTCAAGTATTCTTAAATTTTCATATTTTATAAGCTCACTATAGCATAAAACTCTATTACTTTACTAGATATAATAACTATTTTTATTAATCCATATAATATGTTATGTTTTTTAGTGTGATTCATAGTCTTTTTCATTTCATTTTACTTATTTAAAAATTCTTCAACACGCTTAGCGACTTTTCTACCTTCACTAATGGCAGTTACCACCAAGGACTGACCAATTCTCGTATCTCCTGCGACAAATACATTCCTTAGATTAGTTCGATAATTTTCATCATACTTGACACATCCATCATCTCCGTGTGAGATTCCTTCAAATCCTTGTAGATTTCCCCCTAAAAACCCCAAAGCCAAGAAAATCACATCTACGTCTACACTTCTTTCACTACCATTAATAATCTTAGACACCCTTTTACCTCGAATTTCTTCCCAAGCAACCAATGCAAGTTTCACCCCTACGATTTTACTATCTTTAGTGATAAATTCAGTGCAAACACTGGTAAATTCTCGAATATTTTCCTTTGAAAAATACACAGTTGCTTCTTCATGAGATGTCGAAATATCAAACTCTTTGACACTATATGGCCAATTCGAATTAAATCCTGTTTGAGGATTTTCAATTTTACATTTTCTAATAATTTGTGTAATAGATCTAGCCCCTTCACGAATCGAAGTTCCTATACAATCTGCACCGGTATCTCCCCCACCAATAACCAATATGTTTTTATCTCGAACTATAATTTTCTCATTATTATGATTGTGTTCGCGATTATTTCTATTGGTTTGAGTTAACCACTCCATCGCATGATATACCCCTTTTATACCTGATGAACTCACTGATAACTCTCTTGGAAGTTGCGCACCTAAACACAGTACCACCGCATCATATTCAACATGCAAAGCTTCAAAAGAAATATCTCTTCCAACTTTTGTGTTCAACGTAAATTTTACCCCTTCAGCCTCAAGGAGTTTTATACGTCTCGCCACAATACCCTTATTAATTTTATAATCTGGAATTCCCAAAACTAATAGTCCACCCGCTACTTCATCTTGTTCAATTACATTTACACTATAGCCTTTTCGTACAAGTTCTTGAGCACATGCAAGACCACTTGGGCCCGAACCAACAATCGCTATCTTTTCATTTCTTTTTTTCTTAGCTAATTTAGGTACGATCCACCCCTCTTTAAAGCCCTTTTCAACGATAAAAAGCTCAATATTTTTTATGGTTACAGGCATATTTCGAATATTTAAGACGCATCCTTCTTCACACGGTGCGGGGCAAACTCTTCCTGTAAACTCTGGAAAATTGTTAGTACTCTCCAGTATATCAAGTGCTTCCTTATATTTTCCCAGGCAGACAAAATCATTAAACTCTGGGATAACATTTGAAACAGGACAGAAAAATTGACAAAACGGGATGCCACACTCCATACATCGTGTGGCTTGTTCTTGAGCGATTAGCTCATCCATAAGGGGATTAAATTCACAGTAAGTTTTCACTCTCTCTTCTGGTGAATCACACATGTTTTCTTCACGATTTTTTTCTAAAAAACCGCCTATTTTTCCCATTATGTCCTCCCCTCTTCGATGAGTTTTTTATATTTAGGTGAAATAATTTTGATGATTTTCTTGATACACTCTTCGCTATTTTCTAAAAACTTGTGAGCTTTTTCACTTTGGGTATTTTCATAGTGTTGGGTCACCATCTTTATAATAGTCTCACGATCACTCTCAGAAATAACATCAATCATCACCATGTCTGTATTGATTTTACTTGAAAAATCTCCCATTTCATCCCATACATAGGCAATCCCACCACTCATCCCGGCAGCAAAATTAATCCCTGTGCTCCCTAAAATCACTACACGACCACCTGTCATATATTCACAAGCATGGTCTCCAACACCTTCACATACGGATATAGCACCTGAATTTCTCACTGCAAAACGCTCGCCCACAACGCCATTGGCATATAGCTCTCCATAAATAGCACCAAATAAAAGAGTATTTCCAGCTATGATATTTTCTTCAGCTTTGTAAGATGCTTTTGGCGGCTTTTGCAAAATGATTTTACCCCCAAAAAGTCCTTTTCCCACATAATCATTGGCGATACCTTTTAAATGAAATGTTAACCCATGAATCAAAAATGCACCAAAACTTTGCCCTGCAACACCTGAAAAATTTACTTTTATGTGATCACTCTCTAACATTTTTCCACGTAACTGCTTGGCTAATTTTCCGCTGAGCATCGCTCCTACACTTCTATCACTATTTTTAACTAGAAAATTGAGTTCAATTTTATTTTGATCAAAATTCGGAACGATTTTTTGTATTAACTGTCTATCTAATATTTCTAAGATATTATGCTCTTGAGATACTTTTTGTATATTTTCCCCCGAGCAAGAATAAAATATTTTAGAAAAATCCAATTTTTCTAAAATACTATTTGCTTGATGCTCTCTCTTTTTCAGCAAATCACTTCTTCCTACTAATTCATCAAATTTTCTGATTCCAAGATTTGCCATAATCTCTCTAACTTCCATTGCTACAAATCTAAAATAGTTTATTACATATTCGCTTCGACCAATAAAGCGTTTTCGAAGTTCTTCATGTTGTGTCGCAATGCCGACTGGACACATATTCGTATGACACGCTCTCATCAGTACGCATCCAAGCACCACTAGAGGGGCTGTTGAAAAACCAAACTCTTCGGCGCCAAGAAGTGCACCTATCACTACATCACGACCAGTTTTTATCTGCCCATCTACCTGAAGCCTCACGCGTGTTCTTAAATGATTTGATTTCAGTGCTTGATGTGTTTCAGAAAGTCCAAGTTCCCATGGAAGCCCTGCATGACGAATCGAAGAGAGCATTGCTGCCCCCGTTCCCCCATCGTAACCCGAGATTAAAATCATCTCAGCATGCGCCTTTGCAACACCTACTGCTACGGTTCCAATCCCTGCTTCAGAAACAAGTTTCACTGAAATTCTAGCCTCTTCATTGACATTTTTCAAATCATATATCAGTTGAGCTAAATCCTCGATAGAGTAAATATCATGATGTGGCGGTGGTGAAATAAGATCAATTCCTGGGGTCGTATGACGTGTCTTCCCAATCTCTTCACTCACTTTTTCACCCGGTAGATGCCCACCTTCTCCTGGTTTTGCCCCTTGCGCCATTTTAATTTGAAGTTCACTTGCGCTCACAAGATAATCGGTCGTCACACCAAAACGGCCCGACGCTATTTGTTTTATCGCACTTCTTCGATGATCAAAAAACCGTTCAAAATTCTCGCCGCCTTCTCCAGAGTTTGATTTTCCACCAATGGTGTTCATAGCAATCGCCAAGGCCTCATGCGCCTCTTTCGAGATAGATCCATAAGACATTGCTCCAGTACAAAAACGTTTCATAATACTCTCTATACTTTCAACTTCATCTATGCTAATTGGCAAATTCTTCACAAATTCAAAACACCCACGTAGTGTAATGGGATTTTCAGCTTGTTCATTAATTTCTTTAGCAAATTTTAGATACGCAGTGAAATCTCCATTTCGGGTTGAATGTTGTAAATTTGCAACCGCTGAAGGTGAAAATAGACGTTTTTCACCATTTGCCCGGTATTTAAACTCTCCAAGCGACGGAATATCCCCTAAATTATACTCTTCTTTTTCATTAGCAAACACTAGAAGCGCATGATACCTTGCTTCAATATCATTCATTTCTAGTCCACCAATTCGTGATATAACCCCTTTAAAATGCGCATTAATCACACTTTTAGAAAGCCCAACACTCTCAAAAAGCTGCGATGAACGATAGCTTTGAATAGTGGATATTCCCATTTTTGAAATAATTTTTAAAAGACCTTTATTTAATCCTTCTAAAAAATTTTCTTGTAAACTTACACTATTCCCTTCTAAATACAGTTCATTTTGAGACATAAACTTTATCGCTTCTAACGCGAAATAAGGGATAATAGCGAGTGCGCCAAAACCAATAAGGAGTGCGCACTGCATCACCTCTTTAATTTCACCGCTTTCAATAATGATATCTACTCCCGCTCTCTGCCCCGTTTCTATCAGCGTATGATGAAGGCTCGATACCATCACCTCCATAGGTATGCCTATTCTATTCGCATTTTTTTCAATACATGCTCTATCACTTATAATTACAACTCTGCTCCCTGTGTTTATGGCAGTGATTGCTTCACTTTTCACCCTCCCTATTTTACGCTCTAACTCACCCTCTTTAGAACTATCAAAAAGCGTAGAGATCCGTTTACATTTTAACTTTGGATAGGTATTTTCAATCAAACGCAACTCTTCTGGGGATATAACCGGTCCTGTAAGCTTTACTTTCACATGACTTTCTCCACCGTTACACCCTATCACTGTTCTATCCGACATAACGCAAGCCTCACGCAGTGGATCTATTGGTGGATTAGTTACTTGAGCAAAGAGCTGTTTAAAATACATATAGAGTGGGTGTGGATTTTTAGAAAATATAGATAGCGCTACATCATTTCCCATGGAGCCTAAAATCTCTTGCCCTGTTTTTGCAATCGCAGCAATTTGAACTTCTAAATCCTCACGGCTAATCGAGAAAAGTCTGCACAATTTATAAAAAAAGGTTGGCGTCATATGTGTCTTTGGAGTTAATTTCATCTTACTTTTTTCAATTTTATCTTCTATAAAATTAACGGATTTATTTGCAAGAAAATCATCGACTTCAGCCGAGGTATAGAGCTTCCCCTCATCAAGTCTAATATAAAGCGCTTCACCAGGCTTTACACGTCCTTGTCTTATAATTTCTTCGTCCGAAATATCTATCGTACCACTCTCTGAAGCAAGGTACATTTCTCCTTCTCGAGTAATTAAAAAACGTGACGGTCTAAGACCATTTCTATCTAATTTAGCCACAATTTCAGAACCATAATTCAATATAAGCGCAGCAGGCCCATCCCATGGCTCCATTTGCGTACTATGTGAATGATAAAAGTTTTTTATCAAACTTGATATAGCAGGATTAGCTTCCCATGCACTTGGCACTACAATCGAAACGGCTTCAAGTAGCGGCTTTCCAGAATGAATAAGATATTCGATCATTGAATCAAGATTGGCTGAATCACTCTTATTAAAATCGATTCCTGAAAAACTTTCGTTTTCACCCTTTATTTCTATTTTTCTACCTAAAAAATTATAGATATTGCCCTTTATTGTATTAATCTCTCCATTGTGCGCTAACACTCTAAATGGATGCGCCAGCTTCCAAGAAGGATAGGTGTTTGTACTAAATCTTTGATGGACAATAGCAAAAGCTGTTTCACAGAGAGAACTTTTTAAGTCCTCATAAAAACTGCCAACTTGACTTGCAAGTAGTAGCCCTTTATATACAATATTTTGACATGAAAATGAACAAAAATAGTATCGCTTGCTACCTGGATCACGACTTTCAATTTTTGTTCTTAAGAAATAGAGATAACTTTCAAAATTTTCACAAGTGATGGATCTTCTAATAAAGAGTTGCCATATTGAAGGAATAGTTTTCATAGCTTCCATTCAAACAAATTTTCTATTTAAGGGAACTTCTCGCCATCCTAACACTTCATCTGTAATATATGTTTCAATCTCACATTTTACACTCTCTACATCACCCATAATAAAAATTTGTGCCACGCCATATTCGCCATTTTTAGGTAATTTTTCTATTTGAGTTAAAAAAAATGTGTGCGGGATTTGAAAACTTACACCTGCACCATCACCTGTAGTCTCATCATAGCCCACTGCTCCTCTATGCTCTAATCTTTCAAGCATACTCAGCGCATTCTTTAAAATTTTATGACTTTTTGTCCCCTTAATATTTACAGCCATACCAATCCCACAGCTATCTTTTTCAAATTCCTTCTCAAGAAGGGATCTCTCATACAGTATATTCATTCAACTTCTCCCTATGAATGCTTCATTTCATCTTTCCATAGTATAACGTAATTTTTAAAAGATGACAATTAAAATAATACAAATAATTAATTATATTTCTCTTATTTTTGAGTAGTTGTTGAGTATTATCCTTGATAATTATTGATAGAATAGGTATATAAACACTTATAGATACCCTATTCAGGAGGACAAAATTATGAAAAAATCACTTATTGCCTTTTCAACTTTAGTAGTTTTACTCGGTGCATCAAGCTGTGCTTTTGCAGGACAAGCAGTTATTCCACAAACAGCTGGGGTAGCATCACAAACGCAACTCTTGGATATTGCTGCTTTTACCTTAGTCGTAAATAATCAAACCAGTAGTCCAAAAGTCATTAACTTAATGAATGAACAAGGAAATGGACTTGTAACTCTTAATAAAGTAGATACAATTATAGTTCCGCCGAATACAATGCTTGTCGGCCCCGTATTCTGGGGGATACAAAACCCGACTACTTCAAGCGCACTTCAAGTCGGTCTTGTCGTTAATGGTGTTGTAGCACACGATATTTTCCAATTCGTTTCTGATCCAGTTAATCCACTTCAACACTATGTGATGTACAACTCAAATGCAATGTATAATTTTGGAAAATTCAATGTATGCACCACTCAAATGGGGAATGGCATCATGGAAATAGATATCAATTAAGCTTACAAATAGAAAACAACGTGGAGCTTCCACGTTGCTTTCTATTTAATATTCATTCCCTTTAAATAGGTAAGCGATTAACCAGTAATTTCTCTTTAATTTTAAACAGTTCATTTATATCACAATTACTGCTTCATTAACTTTTTTTTGCCACATTTATAGTGACACGAGCAGGATTAAATCGATAATATTATACCTCTTTTTTGGATGACCCCTCTTTAAATAGTGTTTCACTAAATATGAATGTCCCAAGGGCATTACACTCAAAATTAATAAGATTTACTCTTACATAAGGGAGTTCTTCTAAAACTATCTTTATTTTTCTATACTTTAATATTCTAATATAAATACCACACATTTTTATGCTTAGTGAACTATACATTTCTTGAATAAGTCTCTCTTTATTGAGCTTCTAAGCGTATCTTACCTCTTCTTCAAGATAGGGTTTAATTTTATCAAAAGTTTTTTTAGAAAGCACTTTTGCAATGGATAATATTTTGACAATCTTTGCCTTTTAAGTGATTTGTGTATTAAGCACTGCTGTTATCGACTGAATTTTTCTCCAATATATAAAAACTTTACTTAAACTACACTTGCAAGCATCGTCAAAGCTATTACAATAAAATTAACGCATTTCCACTGATAGTTCTGCAACTAAAATTGCTATGGTCATAAATGAAATTTAAAATCACTTTAAACTTTTTCAGCAAGTACTCTAGAAGAATTGAGTAGACTTAAAAATTGCTTTCCATACATCTCTAATTTTTTCTTTCCGACTCCTGAGATATTCAAAAATTCTTCCTCATTTTTAGGTCGATTTTGAATCATTAATCGAAGGGTAGCATCTGAAAACACCATATACGGAGCTAAATTATGACGTGTCGCCAAATCATATCTTAATTTTCTAAGCTGATTGAATATATCTTCAAAAAATTCATCCACTGTTGAATTTTTCTTTGCCTCTTTACTTTTTATGGTGTAGCATTCTCTATTTTTGATAAATTCCAACGCACGTCTTGAAAGGCTTAAAGTCGGAAATTTACCACTCTCTACATCAATATACTCATCAGAAATTAAAAAATTGATGATTTCTGATATTTTATCAACAGAATAATCACTCATAATGCCATAGGTACTTTGTGTATCAAGTTGAAATTGCAAAATCTTTTTTTGTTTTGACCCTTTTAAGATATCTGCAATCATTTTTATCCCATATTTTGTTTTAACCTTCCCAATACACGAAATAACCTTTTGCGCTTGAATTGTATAATCAATCACTTTATAATCTGCTAAGCAGTTAATACAACTTTCGCAACACTCAATCTCAGGAGTCTCTCCAAAATATTTCATAATGGCACTGCTTAAACATTTCTGAGTATGAGCATAATTTATCATGATATTCAATTTATCATATTTTATTTTCTTATGTTCAAGAGTCGCTCTATCCTCAGATATCATATATTTGTGCATCATAACATCTTTAGATTGAAACAAAAGATAACACTCTGAGTTCTCCCCATCTCTTCCTGCACGCCCAATCTCTTGATAGTAACTCTCTAAATCTTTTGGAATATTGGCATGTATTACAAATCGTATATTTGACTTATCTATTCCCATTCCGAAAGCGTTTGTTCCGAGTATAACCTTTACATCGTCCTTTTGAAAAGAGTCTTGACTCATAATCCTCTCTTGATCACTCATTCCAGCATGGTATCTTCCAACAGATATCCCGTTTGATGATAGAAACTCATAATAGGTGTCTACCTCTTTTCTCGTTATAAAATAGACTATCCCTGAACTATCTCTATTTTTTTGCAAATACTCAAGTAAAAATTTTTTTGCCTCCTGTTTCAAAACATAAAGCTTAAGATTTTTTCTATTGACGCTACTTCTAAAGGTATTGACTTGATTAAATCCTAAATGAGCTTTGATATCCTCTTCTACTTCTTCAGTGGCTGTTGCGGTAAATGCTGTAACAAGCGGTCTATTTTTTAGCTTTGAAATAAACCCTTGAATTCGTGTATAGCTTGGTCTAAAATCATGCCCCCACTGCGAGACACAATGGGCTTCATCTACTGCTACCAAAGAAACTTCACACTCATTAATCAGCTCTATGAATTCTTCTGATTCTAAACGCTCTGGCGCTACATAGACAATTTTCGCCTTTCCACTGCGAATACTCTCCTTCGATCTCCTATATTCCGAAACTTTCAAACTACTATTAATCAAAACTGCCGGTATTCCATTTGACTCTAGAATATCCACTTGATCTTTCATCAAAGAGATTAAGGGAGAGATGACCAGTGTGAGCCCGCCAAATATCAATGCAGGAACTTGATAGCACACAGATTTTCCAGCTCCTGTTGGCATAATTGCCAATGTATCTTTCTTTTTTAAAATGTTTTCCACCACAGCTATTTGGTTTTCTCTAAACTCAGAGTATCCAAAATATTTAAGAAGCATCTCACTGGCATTTTTTAACTCCATACCACAATCCCCTCTATCACTTGAATTTCTCTTGATTATACCATAAAAATAGTTAAACTTTCTAACATATTGATAAAATATATAAAATTTTTGATATGTCATAACCTATCTGTCAATTCCATTATCTATGAACCTCAATTGTCAAATTAAGTTGCACTTAATTTGACAATTGAGGAATCATAAACTTCCAGTGGCAGAAGATCTGCTCAATCAAAACTTCCAAACATCAAAACCTTGTGAAGTGATAGTTGGAGATATTAATTACGTACATCCCCACAGATGAGGGATGGGTTTATCTTTCTACTTTGATGGATTTATACACCAGAAGAATCATAGGTTTTGCAATGGACTCACGTATGACCAAGGAATTGACAATAAAGACTTTAAATCGAGCGTTAGGGCATTTAAAAGAGACTCAAAACTTAATTCATCACT
>JAPLKR010000066.1 GCA_026387965.1 Fusobacteriota bacterium
TAAAGCTGAAATTATGCCAAATCATTTATCTGAAGAGGTGAAAAGTTCTAGGCTTCGTCGTTTAATTGAACTTCAATCAACCGTTTCAAATAGTATGAGTCAAAATTATTTGGATACAATACAAGAAATATTAATTGAGGGGAATTCGGAAAAAAGTGATGAATATCTACAAGGAAGAACAGATTCAAATAAAGTGGTGCTTGTGAAGGCTGATGGCATAATTAGTCCAGGTGATTTTATTAAAGTTAAAATTGTAGAAGCAAAAACGTGGACATTATATGGAGAGAGAGTATAACTTTGGAAAAAAATATCTTAGAAGCGGTTGGAAGAGTCTTTGCGCTTTCAATGGCAGAATTAAATGAAGTGGCCCTGTTTTTTAAAATAGAAAAAATTGAAGAGAGGAATCGCCAAGAGTTACTTGACACTATTTTAACAAAACTTTATTCACATCCATCCTATGCTAAAGGATATTTAGAGATTATGGAAGATGGGTATGGGTTTTTAAGAGAGAGTAATATTAGCGTTGATGTGTATCTTTCGGCCACGCAAATATCACGATTTCGTCTTAGAAACGGAGATTTGATTCTTGCTGAAGTGAGAAAACCACATGAAACTGAAAGAACTTATGCGGCGTTAAAGTTGGTTTGTTGCAATGGTAAAGATCTACGTGAACTTTTTACACGCCCGCATTTTGATTCGCTAACGCCAACTTATCCAACGGAGCAACTTTTTTGTGAAACTTCAGACGAAATTGTATCAAATCGCTTAATTGATTTGATAGCGCCCATTGGAAAAGGTCAAAGAGGGCTTATTGTGGCACCACCTAAAGCAGGAAAAACGATGTTTTTAATTGACCTTGCTAACGCTATGATTGTAAATCACCCTCAAATTCAGGTTTGGATCTTACTTATTGATGAAAGACCAGAAGAGGTAACGGATATTAGAGAAAATGTAAAGGGTGCAGAAGTGTATGCTTCTACATTTGATGAAGAGGCTAAAAATCATATTCAACTTACTGAAATGCTTATTGAGAGAGCGAAAAGGCTTGTGGAGAGTGGAAAAGATGTTGTTATTTTGATGGATAGTTTGACACGTCTTGCAAGAGCATACAACATAATAGTCCCTTCTAGTGGAAAACTAATTTCAGGTGGGATTGACCCTGCAGCACTGTATTTTCCTAAGAAATTTTTTGGTGCTGCTAGAAATATTAAAGATGGAGGTAGTTTAACCATAATTGCAACGGCATTAATTGAGACAGGCAGTAAAATGGATGATATTATTTATGAAGAATTTAAAGGAACAGGTAATATGGAGCTTCACTTAGATCGTTCACTTGCACAACTTCGATTATTTCCAGCAGTGGATATTTTACGTTCAGGCACTCGAAAAGAGGAACAATTATTAGAAAAAAATATCATTGAAGGTATATGGAAACTAAGGTGCGTTATATATGAAGAGCGTGATAAAGTGGGGGCTTATAGAAAATTTATTGAACTTATCAAACGGACTAAGAGTAACGCAGAAATGATTAAAGACTTTATGTAATGGGGGATAAATGAGTCGAAAGGGAGTGATAGTAGTATTGTTTGTTATTTTGGCCGTACTTATACTCTTGATATGGAAAAAAAATCAAGAGTTCTCCCTTGAAGCATTGGTTCAAGAGAGTTCACAAATAGAAATATCTGAAGTAACAGATACTGATTTGATTAGTGAGCAGAATCTCGAAGAAGACTCAGGAATAGAAATACTTGAAGAAAATTATACAGAGTATTCACAAGAGTATGAATTTGTGAAAGAAAGTGTTGAAACACTGAGTTATACGGTAAGGCGCGGTGATACATTATACAGAATTGCACATGTATACAAAACAAGTGTTAATGCACTAAGATATAATAATCCACAGCTTAAGGGTAGAAATGGAGTAACTCAAGGTGAAGTGCTCACCATTTTAAAAAACAATGTGATATCGTATAAGGTGAGCAGTGGGGAATCACTCTTTTCAATAGCTAAAAAATTTGGCAGTACTGTTGAAACAATTCAAGACTTAAATCATTTGAATGGCAGCGAAATAAAAAAAGGAGATAGTATCTATATTCCCATTGAGAATCAAAGTATTTTGAAAATATTTGGTGTAGAGCCTTTAACAACAGCTATTCAAAAAAAAATTATCCAAACAATTATCCCTAAAGTAACTAATAAAAGTGCGACTAATATAAAACAAATAATGGGCAGTAAAACTTTTTGGCCAGTGGAATGGTTGGGTGTAACGAGTAACTATGGAATCAGGTTTCATCCGGTATTAAATCGTTATGTAAAACATAAAGGGGTAGATTTAAGAGCAAGAGTGGGAGATAAAGTTCGTGCTTTTAATAGTGGAACGGTTACTTTCACAGGATATATGGACGGTTATGGCAATCTTGTCGTAATTTCACATAGTGGTGGATTAGAGACACGTTATGGACATCTTAATTCTATTTTAGTTCAAAACGGAAGTGTTGTAAAAAAAGGAATGGTTATTGGAACGGCAGGGGCAACGGGAAGAGTTACGGGACCACATTTACATTTTGAAGTACGAATGAATGGCAGAGAGATTGATCCGACAAAATATCTGAAAAGTTCTGTCACAACGTAAGAATATAACTTGACAAAAAGTTTAAAATACTGTAAAATATTAAGGTATTGTAGTGATTATATAATCTAAGATAGGAGGGTTTTTAAGATGGCAGTATCTCCAAAAAGAGTATCGAAAGCAAACAAAAGAATGAGAAGATCGCATCATGCGATTACAGCAACTCAATTCTCAGCTTGTCCAAACTGCGGAGAACCTAAAGTATCACATAAAGTATGTCTTGAGTGTGGATACTATGATGGTAAGCAAGTGATAGGTCAAGAAGAAACTAACGCATAGTTATCAATATACGTTCGAGCAAGATTATGATCTTGCTTTTTTCTTAATTAATGGCCATGGAGGGATAAATGAAAATTGCAGTAGATGCAATGGGGGGGGACCATTTCCCTTCGGTTCCTGTAGAAGGAGCAATCAGAGCATTGCAAGAAAATTCTGAGATTGAAGTTATTTTGGTTGGGGATGAAACAGTAATCAAAAAAGAATTGTTGAAATATGAAGCAGAGAACTATGATAAAAATAGAATCTCTATTAAACATACCGATGAATATATTGCGATGGATGAATCTGAACCAGTAAGCGCTGTAAGAAAAAAGAAAATGGCTTCGGTAAATGTGGCACTACATATGGTGAAAGCCCATGAAGCGGTAGCTTGTGTATCTGCGGGTAATACAGGAGCTTATATGGCAGCGAGTTTTATGATTCTCGGTCGCGTGGAAGGTGTTTTAAGACCAGCCATTACAACTATTTTTCCGGGAAAAAATCGCGTAAGTGTTTTACTTGATGTAGGCGCAAATGCAGATTCAAAACCCGAATATTTAGAACAGTTTGCATTAATGGGTTCAGTTTATGCAGAAATTGTTTTAAAGAAGAAAAATCCTAAAGTAGGGCTGCTAAATATTGGTGTAGAAACAACTAAAGGAAATGAGTTGATTGTTCAAGCCTACGAGCTTATAAACAAGCGTAGTGATATTAATTTTGTAGGAAATGTAGAGCCAGGTGACTTAATGTTTGGTGATTTGGATGTAATGGTTTCTGATGGATTTACTGGAAATATTGCCCTTAAAACAGGAGAAGCTATGGCAAGGCTTATGAAACAGTTGATTCGAGAAGCTATTGAAAAAAGCACGATGGCAAAGTTGGGATATGTTTTAACAATGAAATCGACTTTTGATGAAATTTCTAAAAAAATGAATCCTTCTGAGTATGGGGGAGCAATCTTTTTAGGAATAGATGGAGTGACTATCAAAGCACATGGTTCTTCAGATGTTCAAGCGCTGAAAAACGCAATTAAAGTAGCTCACGATATGGAAAAGAAGAAACTTGTGGAATCACTAAGAGAACGCTTTAGTAAAAAAGCAGATATAATTTAGTGTTTTTTGGATTTTACAGTTAAGGAGATTAACAAATATGCAACTTTTTGGAAGTGAAATATTAGGATTAGGAAGAGGTCTTCCTGATCGCATCATGCATAATAGTGAATTGGAAAAAATTGTTGAAACAAGTAGTGAATGGATAAAAAGCAGGACAGGTATTGAAAAGAGATATATTGCAGCAGAGGATGAAGCGACCTCGGACTTATGTGCAAAAGCGGCAGTAGAAGCACTTGAAAAAGCTAATGTCGATGCATCTGAGATTGATTTAATTATTGTAGCTACAATGTCGCCGGATTATATGTATCCCGCCACTGCAGCATTGGTTCAGTATAAAATTGGCGCTGTAAATGCTGGGGCATTTGATTTAATGGCAGCATGTTCGGGATTTGTATATGCATTGGTAACGGCCGAAAATTTCATCCGTTGCGGACGATATAAAAAAATATTGGTTATTGGTGGAGAAGTATTTTCAAAAATACTTAACTGGAAGGATAGAAACTCTTGTGTGCTCTTTGGTGATGGCGCTTCTGCGGCAGTTATTTCACAAACAGAAGATAGTTCAAAAGGGATTATATCATTTGAACTTGGTGCAGATGGATCAGGCTTTGACAAACTTATTGCAGTTGCGGGAGGGACAAAAAATCCTATCACGGCAGAAGCCCTTGAAAAGAAAGAGCATCTTTTAACCATGAAAGGTTCAGATATTTTCAAATTTGCTGTACGCATAATTCCTGAATCAATTCAGAGAGTTCTTGCTAAAACAGATTACAAATTAGATGATATTAAGCTGATTGTACCTCATCAAGCTAATTATAGAATTCTTGAATCAGCGGCAAAACGTTTAGGTGTAGGAATGGATAAATTCTTTATGAATATGGATAAGTATGCAAATACTTCGGCAGCTTCGATTGGGCTTGCACTTTACGATGCGTTTGAAGAAGGCGCGTTGAAAAAAGGAGACTTGACACTTTTAATAGGATTTGGTGCAGGATTAACCCATGCGACATGTATAGTAAGATTATAAATAAATCATAAGTTTGTAGCTTTTGATTTAATAGAAAATATAAAAGGTAATTGCTTGAAAAAGGTGATTGCCTTTTATATTTTTGTGAAGTGTAAAGCATTTTATAATTTAGTACTTTCGAGGTCCTATATTTAGTTAAATAGCTACGCCTCTTTTTTCATGTCTTAAACGGTACTTTTGAATATTTAGAATTCCATTCTGGATTGGCAACCCTTTTTCAGACAATTTTTATAAGTCTACTTTTTCTGAATAATTTAGGGGCGAGATAGTTCAGAGAACCATGAATTTTAATATTATTATACCAATGAATGTAGTCAGCAAGTTTAATCTCTAACTCCCTTAAAGTTTTAAAATTGTGTTGCTTTACAAACTCAGTTTTAATCACTTTGTAAGTTGATTCTGCAACTACATTGTCATAGGAGCCCCCTTTTTTGCTTAAGGAACGCTGAATTTTAAAGGTATCTAAAATATTTTCAATAAGTAAACTCTTAAATTCATTTCTCCTATCTGTATGAAATATAGCTATATTTGAAAGGCCCGTTTTAACGCTTCTAAATGCTTGAAGTACTAATGTAGCATCTTTATGCCTTCCAACGCTAAATCCGATGATTTCACGGTTAAATAAGTCAATGAGTATGCATATGTAGTTCCACTTCCCTGCTACTCTTACATAGGTGAGATCGATCACTACCACATTATAGGCTGGTTGTCCATTGAATTCACGTTTCACTACATTTTCTA